>JAGQGA010000816.1 GCA_020432595.1 Anaerolineales bacterium
GGTCATCATAATCCACAAACGGATAAAGCTGCGAATATTCTGACAGAATAAGCGGCTTGTTCTGCTCCCCGTGTGCCTTCATCCAGGTGCGGAGCGCGACAATTTGCTCCTTAAAAATAGGCAAGCTGTCGTGTTCGGCACGGCAATACACGTCCGCCTGTGAGCATAGCGCCGGGTTCGCATTTAAGGGGGCTTTCTTGGCTAAAGCTGGGTCTGTCCCTACGGCCACACGCCCATCGCTGTTGCCACCGTCCCAGGGGCGAATTTCTGACAAAATGTAAAGGTGGAAAGTCCAAACGTCAACCGGCATCGGCTGGTTAAAATAACCCACATAGGCATCCCAAACCAACTCTAGATATTGCAGCCGTCCGGGGGTCATCATGGACAGCCCGCCAATGCCAACCTGCGCTGATGGGTCGCGCTGTTTGATGAAGTTGTAGGCCGTGTGATAGGTGCGGGCATAGACGCTGGGGCGCATGTCGTCTTGCACTTCGGAAACATCTTGCTCGTTGCCAATCAGCCACAATGCGCCGGGATTGGCATCAATTAACGCGCCTAAGCCGCCGTTGGTGAGGGCGGGGAAGGTGGAGAATTGCGCCAGGGCTTCGTTGGGGTGCTTGTCTTCGCTGACACGAATGACGTGGATAAACTCAGCCCCGTTTTGTGGGGTTTGGGCGAAGGGGGCAGCCTGGAAAGAGAGGTACCAACCGGTGCCTAAGGTATCGATCCACGGAACGTGATCTTGGCCAATGGCTGCCGTGCCATAGCGACAATTTGCTTGGTCTACGGTGGCAGAAACGGCCGTTTCTGCCATACCATTCGCCACGGGCAAAGCCAACCAGCTTGGCTCAGCCCAATTGCTGGCAAAGACAAGCGCGGCAAAGATAACGGCAACCAGGAGCGTAGGCATGAGCCAGGGGGTTGTGTCATGGGGGTTCGATGGTGAAGGGGGTTTGTTCATGATAATCTTTTCCTCATCGGCAGTTAGATTTGGGTGGTTGATGGCTATTGCCACTTGGTGGGAATGGCGATTAGACCGGCGGTAGCGGAGGTGTCACCCTCTACGGTAAAGTTGTGTTCGCGCATGGTGATCAGATGGGTGTGGTCATAAACGGCCGTTTGCAGCCGATAAACCTCTGGCAGCAGCGGGAGGGCCGGAAACAGCACCGACATGGTGCTTGTTTTGCCAGGGCTTGGGGGTGGCAATGGACGCTCGTCACGGTACACCAACACGCGCTCGTCGTGGTAGATGGCAACTTCTAACCGGGGAGCATCAAGCTCACCGTGCGTTGTGTAGGTGATAGTAGCCTGAAGCGTCTCGCCAGTGTGGAAGCAGGTCGTGGTTTCGTGGTGGTTGTTGGTGAGGGTGATGGTGTCGAATTGGATTAACGGCCGTTGATTCCCAACCGTCAATCCCTCTCGTTCGCGTTTCATTGGCCCAGCCACTTGCTCCAGGTCATAATGCGCCACATATTGCGGCAGCACCTCATTCACCGATCCAGATGCACGCATTTGCCCCTGTTCTAGCCATACCAGATCCGTACAAATATCGCGCACCGTCCTTGCATTGTGGCTTACAATCAGAATCGTTGTCCCCTGCTCCTTCATGCTATAAATACGCTTGAGACATTTCTCCTGAAACGATTGGTCTCCCACTGCCAAAATCTCATCTACAATTAGCACGTCTGGCTCCACATGTACCGCAATGCTAAAACCAAGCCGCATAAACATCCCTGATGAATAATGCTTCACCGGCATGTCCACAAAATCGCCTAGCTCAGAAAAATCAACGATTGAATCCAGACATGCTTCTACGTCCCGCT
>JAGQGA010000817.1 GCA_020432595.1 Anaerolineales bacterium
GGCCACAATTGCCGCCTCGCCGCCGGAGCAGCTAATGGAGGCAATTTGGCCGCTGGGCAATGGCCCCACCAGCGACAAAAATTTAATCGCTTCCAGCAGTTCAGGAATGGAATGGACGCGCAACACCCCCAGCCGCGCAAATAGTGCATCATACAGCGCATCGGCACCCGCCAGCGAGCTGGTGTGGCTCATGGTAATCTGGCTGCCCAAGGCCGTTGCCCCCGTTTTTAGCACCACTAATGGAACCCGCTTTTGCAACGCCTTCAGCGCAGCGCGGGAAAAAGCGGCCACGTCGTCCAGCCCTTCCAGATGCAGCCCAACGGCCGTTACGCGCTCATCCTCCAGCAGCGTTTCAATGTATTCCGGCACCGTCACCCCCGCCTGGTTGCCCGTGGCAATCAGATACGCTAGCGGCACCGACCGTCGCTGCATACTCAGGCTGATGCTAATGTTGCCGCTTTGGGCAATGATCGCCGCCCCGCGCTCCAGTCGTTTCCCCCCGTGTTCATCCGGCCACAGCGTCACCCCGTCCAAATAATTCAGCACGCCGTAGCAGTTGGGGCCAATGAGCGCCATGTCGCCCATCGCTGCCTGTAATCGCGCCTGGTCGGTGCGACCGACTTCCCCCATTTCGGCAAAGCCGGAGGCGTAACAAACCACGCCCCCCGCCCCAAGCGCCGCCAGTTGTGCCACCGCTTCAATGGTGGGTTCACGCGGCACGGCCACAAACGCCGCATCGGGTGCGCCGGGCAAATCGGCGACGCTGGCGTAGCAGCGATGGCCACTCATCTCGTCTCGTTTAGGGTTCACTGGCCAAATCTCGCCCGTGTAGCCAATCAAATTACACTGCCGTACCACCGCCGCCGCAGCAGCCCCACCAATCACCGCGATCTGGCGCGGGTTTAGGAGTCGTTTGAGGTTGTTGTTCATAAAAAAGGACGGAGGACGGAGGACGGAGGACGGAAGTACAATCCGTCTTCCGTCCTCCGTCCTCCGTCTTGATAAGCTGTTGTGATTTTGACGCTTTATTTTTCGTAAGGCCGCAGCAACGCCCGTGAAATAATGTGCCGCTGAATTTCGCTGGTTCCTTCCCAAATGCGCTCCACGCGGGCATCGCGCCAAAAGCGGACAATGGGGTTTTCTTCGGCCAGCCCCATGCCGCCAAAGATTTGCACCGCTTCGTCTGTCACCATCGCCAGCATTTCTGTGGCGTATAGCTTGGCCATGGCGTAATCTTCATCTTTGGCCGTCCCCTGCACGGTGCGGAAGGCGGCATCCAGTGTCAGCCACTCGGCGGCGCGGATTTGTGTTGCCATGTCGGCCAGCTTAAACGACACCCCCTGGTTTTTGCCTATGGGCTGCCCAAACTGCACCCGCGTGGCCGCCCACTGCTGGCATAGTTCCAATGCCCGCTGCGCCTTGCCCACGCAGGCGGCGGCGACGTTAAGCCGAGTCGCCCCCAACCATTCCCCGGCCACGGCAAACCCCTGGTGCAGCTCGCCCAAAATATTGCCGGCCGGAACGCGGGCGTTGTCAAAGGTGATGATGCAGTTGTTGTAGCCGCGATAGGAAACCACATCATAGCCGGGGCTGACGGTCACGCCGGGGGTGTCGAAATCCACAAAAAAGGCGGTGATCTTTTTGCGAAGGCCGCGTGGGGTTTG
>JAGQGA010000818.1 GCA_020432595.1 Anaerolineales bacterium
GACGGTCTCTTTTTCCTGCGCGGGCTGCTGCAAGAAATTGAGCAAGATTGGCCGGGCGTGGTCGCCAAGCTGGAGCGTATCCGCACCATTTTGCTCAATCGTAACCGAATGATTGCCAACGTGACGGTGGAAGCCGATGGCTGGAGCCAGTTTGAGCCGCAGTTGAGCCAGTTTATCGCCTCCCTTCCGGCCGGCGGCGTGGAGCTGCCCACCTGGTCGCCGCCGCTTTCGCGCCATCACGAAGGGCTGACCATGCCTGCTCAGGTTAACTACGTTGCCAAAGGCACCAACCTTTACGAATTGGGCTACCAACTGCACGGCTCCATTTCCGTCATCACCGGCTATCTCCGCACCACCTGGCTGTGGGAAAAGATACGGGTGCAGGGCGGGGCCTATGGCGGCATGATTGGCTTCAACCAGCATTCCGGCGTATTGGCCTATCTTTCTTACCGCGACCCTAACCTGATGCAGACGGTGAAAAATTATGACGGAACGGCCGCTTTTCTGCGAAAACTTGACCTCAACGAGCGGGAACTGACGCGGGGCGTCATTGGGGCGATCAGCAGCATAGACAGCCACCAGCTCCCCGATGCCAAGGGGCGCAGCGCCCTGTATCGCCACCTGCTGGGGCTGACCCCGGCAATTCGCCAGCAATACCGCGATGAAGTGCTGTCTACCACCGCCGCCGACTTCCGCGCCCTGGCCGATGTGCTGGACGGGGTGCGCGACAATGGCGTGGTGGTGGTGTTGGGTTCGCCCGAAGCGATTGCGGCGGCTAATGAGGGAGATTGGCTGACGGTGAGTAAGGTGATGTAGGTGAGGTATTGACGTTATGACCTGGGTAGATATTCGTACCGCTTATCCAAACCAGTGGCTCATTGTTGAGGCGCTGGAAGCCTATACAGATGCTCAAAGCCAACGCATATTAAGCCGTATTGCTGTCATTGAAAGTTGTGGTGATGGTGGTGCGGCTATGAAACGTTATCGTGAACTGCACAATGAGTATCCATCAAGGGAGCTTTATTTTGTTCACACAAGTCGGCAAAATCTTGACATTCAAGAACGGCATTGGTTAGGGGTGAGGCGTGGTGCAGCTAAAGTTAGTTGATGGTTTGCCATTTGTTTCTGTTCATGTGCTGAGTGGGAGCAAAATGGTTGAAATCCCTGATGTGCTAATTGATACAGGTTCTGCCTCAACCATTTTTGCGGCCGATATAATGGCAACGGTTGGCATTTCTCCTGTGCCAGAGGACGTGTTACACACGATTCGCGGTGTTGGTGGCGTTGAAGTTGTGTTTTTACGTCGCATTGATGAAATATGGTTGGGTAGGAAACAACTGACGGGATTTGAGATAGAAGTTGGTGGAATGGATTATGGGTTTGCCATTAATGGGATCCTAGGCATGGATTTTTTGCAGAGCTTAGGCGTTATGATTGACTTAAAGCAACTCGAAATTCGATTTTAGATGGGATTTACTTTTTACTGAATGAGAGGAAAAGAATGGCGATAAAAGCAGCGATTGCGGAGGTTATAAACGGCCGTAATCTAACATTTGATCAGGCCGAAGCGGCCATGGACTTTATCATGACCGGGCAGGCAACCCCCGC
>JAGQGA010000819.1 GCA_020432595.1 Anaerolineales bacterium
TCACCCACGAGCAGCCCGCTGATGTATCGTTTGAATTGGATAAACGCCTCAGCGGAGAAAACGGGTTCAAAAAAGTGGGCATAATGCACCTGAACAATCAATAGCGACCAACGAAAAACGTTTCCGCTTGACAAGAACCACAATGAAGGTAATGCTTATCTGTGGAGAAAGGATAAGCTCATGGAAAAACCTGCATTACCAGAACGCACAGCATATGTGCTGCCATTCAGCGCCATTTCCGCCGCCGACTTGCCCCGCGTTGGTGGTAAGGGAGCTAATTTGGGCGAAATGACGCAGGCGGGGCTGCCGGTACCACCCGGTTTTTGTGTCACCACGGCCGCTTTTCGCGCCTTTATGACCCATGACCCCAGCGTGGCCGATATTTATGACCAGCTTGCTACTCTGACCGCCGACAACCTGGAACGGGTGCGGCAGGTGGGGGCTAGGGTACGGGAGCGATTAACGGCCGTTTCCATCCCCTACCCCATCGCCCAAGCCATCGTCACCGCCTGGCAAACTGCGGGAACCAACCACGCCTACGCCATTCGCTCCAGCGCTACCGCCGAAGATCTACCCACCGCCTCCTTCGCCGGGCAGCAAGACACCTACCTCAACATCATCGGCCAAGAAGCCCTGCTGGAGCATGTCCGCCGCTGCTGGGTGTCGCTGTTCACCGACCGCGCCATTCTGTACCGAATGCAAAACGGCTTTGACCACCACGACGTGGCTCTGTCGGTGGTGGTGCAGCAAATGGTGTTGCCCACTGTCTCCGGCATTTTGTTCACCGCCGACCCCGTCAGCGGCCACCGCCACATCGCCACCATTGATGCCAGCTACGGGCTGGGCGAGGCGCTGGTGTCCGGCATCGTTTCGGCCGATTTGTACAAGGTGGATAAACGACGCCTGACCATAGTAGAGATGACCATTGCCGACAAGCAGGTGGCAATACGGCCGTTACCCGGTGGCGGCACGCAGCAAGAGGTGGTTAGCGCAGCCGACCGCACCCGCCGCGTCCTCAACGAAGGCCAATTGCGCCAGCTTACCGAATTGGGCAACCGCGTCGAAAGCCACTATGGGCAGCCGCAGGACATCGAATGGGCGATTGCCGATGACGTGTTGTATCTGCTGCAAACCCGCCCCATTACCTCGCTCTACCCGCTGCCCCAGCCGCGCCCCACCGATGGTTCCCTCCACCTTTACGTCAGCTTTAACCACGCCCAGGTGATGACCGACCCCATTTCGCCGATGGGACAATCGCTGTGGCGGCTGCTGCTTCCCTTTGGCAAACCGGCCGGACAGGAGCGGCAGTACAACCCCTACATGCCCACTGCCGGGGGGCGGCTTTACATTGATGCTTCGCCGCTGCTGCGCCACCCGGTGATGGGGCGGCAGTTCCCCAAAATGCTGCAAATTGCCGACCCGCTGATTAGCCAGGGGATTCAAGCGGTGCTATCGCGGCCGGAAGTACAAGCAGAGGGTAACCGTGACAATCGCGCCCGTACCCGTACCCTGTTGCGCTTGATGTTGCCTGTGATGGCTAGAGCGCAGCGATATTTGTGGT
>JAGQGA010000081.1 GCA_020432595.1 Anaerolineales bacterium
ACTGTTGCCATTGAATTTGCTCCTTAGAAGCTATGAATAGCGGATACGCGGATTGAGGTAGGTATAGATGATGTCGGCGACAAGTTGGGTGGCAACGGCGATGATAACCAGAAGCATTGCTGCTGCCTCAATTGCAAACACATCTTTAAACAGGGCTACTTCCAAAATGTAGCTACCTAATCCGGGAAAACCATAGAGGGTCTCAACAATGACGATACCGCCAATGAGCCAATTAACGTGAAGCATGATGATGGTGATGGGAGCCAAGAGGGCGTTGCGAAGGGCGTGTTTCATGACGATGCGCCAGCGGGGGAGGCCTTTGAGAACGGCCGTTCTTATATAGTTCGTCCGCATCACCTCCACCATACTCGCCCGCGTAATCCGCAGCACATACCCCAATTCCACCAGCGTCAACGTCAGAATAGGCAGAATGAGCATTTGCGGCCGTTCCAAAATAGCATTCTCGTTAGTCACAACAACGGCCGTTGGTATCTCAATCCCCAGCGTTTTTCGCATAAATGCCGACGAAAATAACACAATCAAAAACACCCCACTGGCAAACTCAGGTGTCGCCGTGGCAATCAAACTGGAAATCGAGGCAAAGCGATCAAACAACCGCCCTTCATTCAAACCAGCCAACAACCCCAGCACCAAGGAAATTGGCATCACAATCATAAAGGCAGCTCCGGCTAAAATGGCCGTGTTTTCCAGACGACGCAGCAAAGTTTCACCCACTGGGCGGCGCGACTGAAACGAAATACCCGGATCACCACGCAACAAACCGCGCTGTAGTGGGATGTATTGTCTAGGCGCACCAGCGGCACTTGTCCAAGTAGCGGCCGTTAATGTCCAGGTCTCCAAATCATCACCCCGCACCCACATAGCTGCGTGACCATCTTTATCCACCCCCCAAAAAACCTCAACCCCATCTTCATTGGCTACCCATGGGTCACCGCTCACCGGCTCATCCACCACCGTCCCATCCGCCTGACGCACCGAACGCATGATCTGTTCGCCATCATTCGTATAGTTTTGGAACAATGTGCCATCCTCAGCAACCGCCCACCAGCTATACCGACTACTTTGTTCATCAAAGATTTGTGTAATGGGGTAGCCCACAAAACTTTCCGCCTGCCAATCGCTGCCAAAAAGCCAGCGAATATAGCGAGTCCTAGCGGGTTGATCAAGACCATGTTGAGCGTTAAAAGATGCTTCCTGAGCTGGAGTAATGGTATTGCCCAATGTGTTCACAGCAATGTTTCCAGGGGCAAGCTCTGTTACAACAAAAACAGCAATGGAAACCATAATCAGGGTAAACAAAAGAAAAATAACCCGACGAAGCAGGAATTTAGCCATAAAAACCCCCTTTGGCTAATGGGGCCAATTGGAACTTGGGTTTAGGGAAAAGCAACGAGGAATAGCAACAAACGTTCCTCTCTTCCTCGGCCAAGCAAACAAAACAAGGTGCGTAGAGAACCTATCTACGCACCTTGTTAAACAATCAGATCAAACTAGGCAAATGGATCCGCATCCGGATTGTACCAAACCTCACGCCACAAGTTGTAGTCAGTGGGGTGGGCTTCAATGCCGACGTAAGCGGGGTTCGAGGCTGCCCACAGATTCTGGAAGAAAGCGACCCCAACAGAGCCACGTTCCTGCTGAATCCGTTGAATATCAGCCATCAGCGCACGACGTGCTTCGACATCCAAAGTACCCTGCGCCTGCTTCAACAGTTCAGAGAACTCTTCATCAACCCAGCGGGATTCATTCCACGGTACAGGGTTGCCTTCGGCATCAGCAATGTAGGCCAATGGCAGCAACATAACCGCCAGCGGACGGTGCGCCCAAGTGGTGATCCCAACAGGGGTTTCTGTCCACAAATCCCAGTAAGCAGAGTTTGGCATGGTGTCCAAATCAATGTTGATCCCAGCCGCCTTTGCGTCTTCCTTAAGCGTTTCAGCGTAAGCCACGATGTCGGGCCAACCTGTGCCTACAGAAACAGCAAAGTTGAGCTGATCAATACCGGCCTCATCTAGCAAAGCACGAGCACCATCGGGATCATATTCTGGCAAGTCCATGGGAGCCCATTCGGGGTGAACCGGGGAAGCGTGGGTGTCATACCCCAACAAACCTTCGCCAAAATAAGCTTGATCCAGAATGCGCTGACGATCCTGAACTTTCTTAACCGCATTACGAACGCGAACGTCTGTCCACGGCTCAAGGTCTACACGGAAGCGCATGACGACCGTTGCCCCTGTACCAACAGAGTTCACCACGACGTTTTCCTGATCACGCAGAGCGAGGAAGCCATCAACACCTGGGCGATAGATATTGCCGATTTCACCGCTTAACAAAGCCGCAACATAAGCTGTGGAATCTTCACCAAGGTCAACAAATTCGATAGCGTCAAGGTAGGGCAGCGGGTTGCCATCGGCACCCTTTTGCCAATACCCGGCATCACCATTTGCAGCGCGGCTTTCCAGGCGAACACGTTCACCAATAACATACTCTTTGAGGGTGTAGGGGCCGGTGCTGGCGTTGGCACCAGAGGTGATGTCGCCATCGAAGCTGGGGTGGATGATCTGGGCTGGATAGTGGAAAAGGTTTTCCGGCACAGCCAAGAGCGGTTGGGCAAGGTTTAGGCGAACGGTATATTGGTCTACGACTTCGATGCCGTCGGGGGTGAGAAACCCTTCCCACAGACCGAGGATAGAAGAGCCAACGTCGGGGTTCAACCATTCGTTAAAGTTGAACACAACATGGTCAGCCACAAGCTCTTCGCCGTTAGTCCACATGATGCCTTCGCGCAATTTCAGATCCCATACGGTAAGGTCCTCGTTTGCCGTCCAGCTTTCCAGCAGATAGGGATGGGTTACGTTGTCTTTGTCGGTCTCGGTGAGGTATTCAAAGACATGGCGGAATTCGTTGGCATCGAAAATCCAGGAAAAACGGGCGGGATGGTCAACGGCCGGAATGGCACTACCGACGCGAAGAGTACCACCACGCTTAATGCCACCGGTATCCATTGCTTCTTCGGCTGGAGCTTCAGCAACAGCTTCTTCAGCCGGGGCTTCAGCAGCGGGTTCTTCGGCGGCGGGTTCTTCCGCAGCCGGTTCTTCCGCAGCGGGGGCTGCCCCACCACCACAAGCAGCGGCAATGCTGGCAACGCCAATGGACATACCAAGCAGGGTCGAAGTCCGCAGGAATTCGCGGCGGGAAATGCGGCCTTGCTTGAGTTGTTCATAAACTTCGGGGATCATGGGATGGACTTCAGCCATCTCTTCTTTGGTTACAAAATTTTTATCCACGTTTAATATCTCCTCCAAACGTTAGAAACAGTTTATTAACACATCTACGGTGTATTTTTAACAACACAAAATTAATCATTCTAGCTATGGGTTAGAACATCACCTCCTTAACTGGTTTATTCTGTTTTGGTGGGTATTCAAAATTGTCATTACCCGAAAAAAATATGAGCAATAACCCGTTCGGGTGCGAGGGGATTTTAGCAAATGGGATATGACGGAGATAAGGTGCATTTGGTTGCAATTCTTCTAAACGCTATTGTGCAAGATTGTTAACGGCCGTTTGCACCAACCATCATAGCCTATCTTGCTACAAAAACCGCTTACTTCATCAAAAGCAAGACCATCATAACATAGGTTACAATCAATGCCAAATCATACACCACAGAGATACACAATCACACTTACGGTCAAATTTTTAGATTATCGCGTTATAGCGTAAAATTACCCCAATCGGTAAGGGCAGTTACCCCTTACACCAACAATCAAGGGTCATTTATCTAACATCTTATGCTAACTGTTGCTGAAGCACTAAAGCTTCCCGTTTTTTCATCCTCCAGGCTTGTAGCTGGTAAAACAGGCATTCACAACGAAATAAACTGGGTTCACATCGTTGACGTTCCCAACGCCGAATATAGCTACGAACGGCAAGGTGTCTTGCTTCTCACCTCCGGCTTTGGGCTACGCGACAACCTTGAAGAACAAGCACAACTCATTCCACGCCTGGTTGAAAAAGGCTTTGCTGGCATCGTTCTGTCCATTGGCTACGCCTTTAGCAAAACACCCGACACCATGCTAGAGGCCGCCCACCAACTCAATTTTCCTATTATAGAGTGCCCTCGTGAACTGCTATTTATTGATGTAACCGAGGCCATACTGGAGAGAATCATCAATCGGCAATATGCCTTGTTGCAAGAGTCTAACAAAATCTACGATCAGCTAACAGAACTCGTCCTACAAGGCAAAGATCTATACGCCCTAGCTGCTACCCTCTCCAATGTCCTTAAACGCTCCATTTCTATCGAGGACCCCACTTTTCGCGTGGTAGCTACGTCTCAATATGGCCCCATAGATATTGCCCGCGAGCGCACCATTGCCAGTGGGCGTACATCGCCAGAAATGGCGCACCATTTGCTGGAATCGGGCATTTATAACAAGCTGCTACAGCGGATGCGCCCCACACGGGTTCCACCTATTCCTGAAATGGGCATGTCTATGGAACGCTTTGTCGCGCCGATTATTGTGGACAGGCAAATTCAAGGCTACATCTGGATTATTGCCGGTGGACGGCCGTTAACCGAACTCGACGAACTTGCCATTAGCCACGGAGCAACAGTGGCTGCCCTCTTTCTATTTAAAGAGCAAGCCGTTCATGAAGCCGAAGAAAACTTGCGGGGCGACTTTTTTGAGCAACTGCTGCGCGGGCAAGAGCGCTCCACAACCCTGCAAGAGTTGGCACGACGTTTTAGCTATCGGCTCAATGTAGCGCACCAAATTCTTCTTATCTATGGCAACCTCAAAGCAGGCGGCAATTTACACTATGTAGAAGAACAACTCTATCACTGGTTGCAAGAAAACTATGTCACCACTGCCTTTGCCATTCGGCGCACCGACCACCTAGTTGTGGTGTACGAAAGCGATCAAAATCAGATTGGCAAACAGCTTGCCGAACGGCTGGTAAAATCGCTCAGCTATCCAGCCTGTCGCCTGCTTGTAGGTGTAGGTTCTGTGTTTGAACACACCAGCCCTCAAGAGGCTGGTGGTATTCGCCAAAGTTACAGCCAGGCACGAGAAGCGGTGGAAATTGGGCGGGCACTGGGCAAAACCGAAGGGGTCATCACCTTTGACGAGTTGGGGCTGCTCCATTGGCTATACTATTTGCCACCCGAAGCCCATGTTGGCAACAGCTATTTGCGCTATGTGGAGAAGCTGCTGGCCTACGACCAGGCCCGCAACAGCGACCTGACGATTACTCTGGAAGCATATCTGGATTATGGCGGCGCACTCACAGAAACATCCCAAGCACTTTATATCCACCGTAATACCTTACTGCGCCGGCTGGAACGCATTCAGGAAATTTGCCTGCTCGATTTACGTGACCCCCTGGTTCGCACCAACCTGCACGTGGCTCTTAAAGGGTATCGTCTGCGTAAACACCCAAATTAATCAGTTAGTTTGCATAACGTCCTGATTCTGTGCCTAACGCCATGCAACCAACCCTAAACAAGATAAGACTAATCTCTTGGAGAAGGAGAAACCTATGACCCAAAAAGCAAACATTATCGTCATCGGTGCTGGCATCGTTGGTGTCAGCGTGGCCTATCACCTGGCCCGCAAAGGCGCACAGAACATTGTCCTGCTCGACAAAGGGAACCTTGATCATAACGATGGCTCCACCTCTCATGCCCCCGGTGGGCTGCGTGTCCTCACCCCATCCTATTTCTACACCAAGCTTGGCTCAGAATCGCGCAAAGTTTATGACAAGCTCCCCCTTGCCCAGGAAGGCGTGGCGCAATTTTTCCGCGTTGGCTTATTGCAGGTTGCCAACAAGGCCGAACGGTTCGACAGCTATAAGCGTATTCAGGAGATGGGGTTGACAATGGGTATCGCCTGTGACCTGCTGACCCCTAAAGAAGTGCAGGACAAGCTGCCGCTGATTGACCCCAGCACGATTTATGGCGGCATGTTTATTCCTGACTCCGGCACGGTCAAAACGAGCCTGGTCGCCACCTCCATGCGGCGCGAGGCCGAGAAAACGGGCAACCTCACTTCTTATGGCGACACGGAGGTAACGGAAATTGTGGCGAGTGGGGGGCGGGTAACGGCCGTTCTTACCAACAACCCCGAAATGCCCCGTATTGAATGCGAACAGGTGGTGCTGTGCAACAACATTTGGGCACCCGTTCTTTGCGAAAAGCTCGGCGTGCCAATGCCCCTTTTCCCCGGTGAACACCAATACATCTTCACCGAACCCACCGCCGCCCTCGACCCCTACAAGCATGTAGAATCGGCCATTCCCATTGTGACGATGGACGACATTTCAGTGTACTTTCGCCAGCATGGCGACCGCATCGGCATCGGCAGCTACCACCACGAGGCGCGGCTGGTTGACCCGCGCAAGCTGGGCAAGGAGGCCAAGTTGCCCTTCACCCCCGACGATTTCACCGAGGCGTGGCGGCTGATGCAGGGGCATATGCCTGTTTTGCACAATACCAATGTGTCCCACGGCTTCAACGGGATGTTTAGCTTTACGGTGGATCATTATCCGATTATGGGAGAAACGGCCGTTAAAGGGTTCTGGACAGCCATCGGCGCCTGGCTCTCCTATGCCAGCGAAGTCGGTCGCGTCATGGCCCGCTGGATGCTCGACGGCGACCCCGGCATGGATGTGACCTATGCCAACGTCAACCGCTTCCACCCCTACCAATCCAACCACCAATTTCTCACCCGCCAGAGCAAATATTATTACGAAATCGGCTTCGACATTTTGCACCCCAACGAAGTCGCCTCCAGCGTCCGCAACCTGCGCTACACCCCCTACCACGCCCGCACCACCGCCCTCGGCGGTCAATTCATCCCCATGGCCGGGATCGAAACCCCCTATTGGTATGAAGCCAATGCCCCGCTTGTGGCAAAATACGGCGACCGCTACCCCCACCGCACCGGCTGGGAAGCCACCTCCTGGTCGCCCATCATCGGCGCCGAACATATCGCCATGCGCGAAAATGTGGGGCTAATTGATTGGACGGCCGCTATTGGCCCCATCGAAATTTCCGGCCCCGGTGCGCTCGATTTTCTACAGCGTTTGTGCAGCAATGATGTGGACAAGCCCATCAACACCCTCACCTACACCCTGCTGCTGACGACAACGGGCAATATTAAGCGGGATATGACGGTGCTGCGGCTGGCCGCCGACCGCTTCTGGCTGCTGACGGGCAAAAGCAACCTGCCGGCCGAACTGTTTTGGATTCGCCAGCTTGCCCCCAGCGATGGCTCCGTGACCATTGTAGATCGCGCCGAGGAATTTGTGTCGCTGGCGCTGTGGGGGCCAAACGCCCGCCAGGTGCTGCAAAAAACCACCAACGCCGACCTGAGCAACGCCGCCTTTCCCTTTTACACCGCCCAGGACATTGGCATCGGCATGACCCCCGCCAAAGCCCTCCGCATCTCCTACGTCGGCGAACTGGGCTGGGAAATTTATGCCCCGGCCAGCTATGGGCTGCAGCTTTGGGATGCGCTTTGGGAAGCCGGACGCGCATTCGGGATGCCGACTGTCGGCATCGCCGCGCTGCTCTCGCTGCGGCTGGAAAAAGGCTACCGGCTCTATGGAGCCGACATGACCACCGATTACAACCCGTATGAAGCGGGGCTGGGCTGGATGGTGAAGCACCATAAGGGGGATTTTGTCGGTCGTGAGGCGGCATTGGCAGCCAAGCAGGCAGGGGCAAAGAAAAAGCTCGTTTGCCTGACGTTTGCTGACCCACAAGCGATTATGTACGGCTATGAGCCTGTTTTTGTAGATGGCAAGGTGGTTGGCCGCATCACCAGCGGGGATTATGGCTACAGCGTGGGCAAGTTTATTGCCTATGCGTATGTGGATGCGACAAAAGCGGCCGTTGGTACAAAAGTTAATGTCCGCTACACAGGCCGCTTTTTTGACGGCGAGGTGGCGGCGGAACCGCTGTTTGACAAGGGAATGCTCCGTCTGCGGGGGTAGATGGCTGTGAATGTGACGCATCATCAGGTGCGTCACACTTACCAAGAGAAAACGGCCGTTTTGCAAAAGAAGTGTCACGCCGCTTTGTTAACATAACGTCGCCATTGGGTATCTTCTGCCCTACCATTAAACAGAAACAAGGTACACCCCATCCCTTGTTGAAACCCAGCCGCGCCTTAAAATCCACCCTAGCAAAATACGGTGTGGCGAACAAGGTAGCCGTACTGTATGGGAGGCTATGATGGGCAAACGTATCGTCTTATTGCAAGTGCTAACAGCAATGCCCGGCGAGCTTGCAACAGTACTCGCTGGGGTTGACAAGAGCAGCAGCCGAATTCAGGCAGAAGCAAATGGCTGGTCAGTGGCCGATGTGGTGCAGCATTTGTTGCTGGTGGAAGAGCGTTTTCAGGAGCGGCTGCAGCGGGTGGTAGCAGAAGAACGGCCGTTTCTCCCCACCATCCACCCCTCCCCCAGTGAACACACCCGCACCGAACCGCTGGCTGACCTAGTAGCCGAGTTTACCCAACTGCGTGAGCAAACCATCGCCTATTTAACCTCGCTCAAGGCCAAAAGCTGGGAAAAAACGGCCGTTCACGAAACCGAAGGCCCCGTCACCTTCCACTTCCTCGTGCAAATGATCATAGACCACGACAGCGACCACCTCAACCAACTACAAACCCTCACCCAATCGCCAATCCCCAATCTCCAATAACCAACCATGTCTCGCACCAGAACCAGAACCCGTACTCGTACCCAGGCCGACCAGCGAGCAACCCACATCGCTCCCGGCGGCCTCCCCGGCGGCAGCTACCGCCCCCTCAGCCACGACGACGTAAAGCGCATCCATGAAGCCTCGATTGACGTTTTAGAGCGCGTTGGCATCGAAGTCATGCCCTCCGAATGCCGCGACATCTTCCAACAAGCTGGGGCCAAAATAGACACCGACCGCAACCGCGTCTACATCCCCCGCAGCATGGTCGAAGATGCCCTCGCCACCGCCCGCAACGAAGTCCTGCTAGCCGGCCGTGACCCCAAACACGACATGCTCCTCGGCGGCACCCGCGTCTACCTCGGCACCGGCGGTGCCGCCGTCAAAGTCCTCGATCTCGAAAGTCAACACGCCCGCGAATCAGTGCTGGCCGACATCGTCAACATTGGCAAAATCGTAGACACCCTCGACAACATCCACTTCTACCTGCGCCCCGTCGTCGCCCGCGACCTCAGCAACGAACTGCTAGACCAAAACACCTATTACGCCGCCCTCAGCAGCACCAGCAAACACGTCACCGGCAACTGCTTCACCGTGCAGTCATTGCGGGACGTGGTGGAAATGGCAAGTATAATCATGGGCAGCCGCGAGGCGCTGCGCCAACGGCCAATAATTTCCGTGACCAACTGCTGGACCGTCAGCCCGCTGCGCTATGCCCCCGAAACCGTCGAAGTCCTCACCGAAATTGTGCGCCAGGACATCCCCATTTTCACCTCCTCTGCTCCCCAGGCCGGAGCCACCAGCCCCGCCGCCCTCGCTGGAACGCTGGTGCAAATCAACGCCGAAGAGCTTTCGGGCATTGTCTACACGAATTTGCTCAAACCGGGTGCCCCCGTTGTCCTCGGCTATGTCCCCTCCGTGGCCGACCTCCGCAGCGGCAGCTTCGTTGGCGGTGCAGCCGAATTCGCCATGATGAACGCCGCCGCCGCCCAGCTGGGGCAATTCTACAACCTGCCCGTATACAACTCCTCCGGCCTCACCGACTCCAAAATCCCTGACGTGCAAGCCGGGTATGAAAAAGGGATTACCAGCTTGGCGGCGGCACTGGCTGGGTCAAACTACATCCACCATTCGGCCGGCTTCCTCGAATCTATGCTCACGGTCGCTTACGAGCAGTACGTTATTGACGACGACATCAACGGGGCGATTATGCGGATGGTGCGCGGCATCGAGGTCAACAACGATACGCTGTCGGTAGACGTGATCGAGCGGGTTTGCCGGGGCGAAGGCCACTTCCTCGGCACGCAGCAAAGCCTTGACCTGATGACCACCGAGTATTACTATCCCCACACCGCCGACCGGCAGCGGCGCGACGATTGGGAACTGGCTGGCAGCCTCGACATGCGCGAGCAAGCCCGCCGCAAAGTACGCGACATCCTGAAAAACCATAAGCCCATGCCCATCCCGCCCGAAGCAGACAAGGCAATTCGGGAACGGTTTGAGATTGTGGTGCCTAAACTGAAAGATTGGGGATTGGAGATTAGAGATTAATGAGGGTTCACAATCTCCAATCTCTAATCCCCAATCTCCTATTCTTTATGCTATGAAAACCGCCTTCATCATCTGTGGCGCACTGGCGCGGGAAGTGTTGGACATTAGCAAAAAGCATGGCTGGGAGGCCGAGGTGTTTGGCGTTCCGGCCATTGTCCACATGCACCCCGAACGTATCGCCCCCGGCGTGGACAAACGGCTACAGGAAATCAAAGCCCAATTTGACCGCGTTATCGTGGTTTTTGGCGACTGTGGCTCACAGGGGGCGTTGGAATGGGTGCTGGAAAAATATGGTCTGGAGCGTGTTGATGGGCCGCACTGCTATGAAATGTACGGCGGCGATATATTTCACAATTTGATGGACGAAGAACCTGGCACGTTTTTTCTAACCGATTATTTAGTGCGCGGCTTCCAGGGTACCATTATCAAAGGGCTGGGGCTGGATCGTTACCCGGAACTTCAGGCTGATTATTTTCGCAACTACCGGCGGCTGGTTTATTTGGTGCAAAACCGTGAGGATGAACTGGCACGCAAGGCGGAAGAAATTGCTACCTTTTTGCAGCTTCCGCTAGTCATTCGGGAAACGGGGTATGGGCTGCTGGAGGAACGGTTGGTAGCACTGATGAACGGCCGTTCCCAACCCCCCAGCCTCGTCCCCCGCCTACCCGCCCGTGAGATGGTGATAGAGGGGGAAACGGCCGTTCACACCAACCGCCAACAAACCAGGAGAAGAAAAAGAAATTAGAGATTGGAGATTAGGGATTGGTTGACTTTCATCAATCTCCAATCCCCAATCTCCAACCACCATCTATGTCAATCAAACTCATCCGCCAAGCCCTAAAAAGCAACGAAAAACCGCCGCGCATGTGGCGCGAACACGAAATCAAAGATAGCTACGATGTCGTCATCATCGGCGGTGGTGCCCACGGCCTCGCCTGCGCCTATTACCTTGCCAAAAACCACGGCATCACCAACGTCGCCGTCCTCGAAAAACGGTACATCGGCTCCGGCGGCAGCGGCCGTAACACCACCATCATCCGCAGCAACTACCTCACCCCCGAAGGCTCCGCCTTCTACAACGAAAGCGTCAAGCTGTATGAGCAAATGTCGGCCGAATTTGACTTCAACGTCATGTTTAGCCAGCGCGGCCACTTCACCCTCGCCCACACCGACAGCGCCATGCGAACCTCCCGCCGCCGCGCCGAGGTCAACCAAATTGGCGGCATAGATTCCCGCGTCATCGGCACCGACGAAATCAAGCGGCTTTGCCCGGCACTGGATGTCAGCGACCGCCCTCGCTACCCCATCATGGGCGCACTTTACCACCCGCCGGGCGGCATTATCCGCCACGATGCCGTGGTTTGGGGCTACGCCCACCACGCCGACCGGATGGGCGTCCACATCCACCAGCTTACCGAAGTGACCGACATTCATGTAGAAAACAACCAGGTCGTGGGCGTACAAACCAATCGCGGCCGAATCAACACCAACATGGTGCTGAATGCGACGGCCGGCTGGTGCACCACCATTGCCGACATGGCCGGGGTGCGGCTGCCCATCACCACCTTCCCCCTGCAAGCGTGCGTCACCGAACCGCTCAAGCCATTTTTGGATGTCATCATCGTCTCCGGCAGCCTCCACGTCTACGTCAGCCAGTCGGATCGGGGCGAGTTGGTTATGGGGGCTTCGGTTGACCCGTTTGCCAGCTACTCCACCCGTGGCTCGCTTGACTTCACCGAGGGGCTGGCCGGCCACATGCTAGAACTGTTCCCCTCGCTGGCGCATGTGCGCGTGCTGCGCCAATGGGCCGGCCTGTGCGACATGACCCCCGACTACAGCCCCGTCATGGGCTTTACGCCGGTGGATGGCTTTGTTGTAGACGTGGGCTGGGGAACGTATGGCTTCAAAGCGTCGCCTGTTTCCGGCAAACGGATGGCCGAACTGATTGCCACCAACCGCATCCCCGACCTGCTGCACCCGTTCCGTCTCTCCCGCTTTGACCAGTTTGATCTGGTCGGGGAGAAGGGTGCGGCTTCGGTGGGACATTAAAATCGGTAGGTGCGAGGCATGCCTCGCACCTACCGATTTTACGACGACATGGCAAAGTTAATTCTCGGCGAGCGCGTTGGGCAACAGGGAAAGTTAGCGGTGGGCTGCTCGGCTTCGGTGATGGATGAAACGGGCGAAAGGATGCTTTTGATTAAGCGGGCAGATAACGGCCGTTGGGCAGTACCGGGTGGCTACATGGAGCCAGGTGAAAATTTTAGCGAAGCGTGTGAACGGGAAGTGCTAGAAGAAACCGGCTTAAAAGTGGCGGTCGAACGGCTCATTGCTATTTACACAAACCCCGACGCACTGCTCGTTTACTCCGACGGCAACAAATGGCAGCTTGTGGTGCTGCATTTTGCGGCGCGAAAGGTGGCTGAAGTAGGCGAAAGTGATGGAGAAGTAACGGCCGTTTCCTACTTCACCCACCCCGAAACCCAGCAGCTTGAGATGGAGCCGCTTGACCGCCAGCGTGTGGCCGATGGGTTTGCGGGAAAAACGGCCGTTTTTATCCGCAATGAATAACACCGTCGAGTCGTAGGTTGCATCATGCTGCGACCCTACGAGCCGACACCAAATTATGATTCTTCTAAACTGCCCCAACTGTGGGCAACGCAATAGCTTGGAATTCCGCTACGGCGGCGAATACAACCCGCGCCCAGCCAAGCCGCTGGAAACCAGCGACGCGCAATGGGCTGACTACATCTACATGCGAACCAACAAATCCGGCGTGCAAAAAGAGTGGTGGTACCACCGCGCTGGCTGCGGCCTCTGGTTTTTAGCCGAACGCGACACCCGCAGCAATGAGGTAATGCGGACGTATTTGTGGGAGCCTGCGGCAAAAGAGATTGGAGATTAGAGATTGGGGATTGGAACAGTTGGCTTCTACATTGGCACCAATCCCAAACTAATCTTTATGGCTTCATCCACTTGTCGCATTGTTTCTGGCTTGGCACGACCCCAATAGCGGCTTAGGCGAGATTTATCAACGGTACGGATCTGGTTTAATAAAATGACAGAATTATTGCTAAGTCCACCCTCAGGTGCTTTCATGGCAACATTCACGCGAAACGCTGCTTCCTCCCTGCTTGTAATGGGGGCAACGATCACAGTCGGGCTATATTGGTTG
>JAGQGA010000820.1 GCA_020432595.1 Anaerolineales bacterium
TCCTTGTGTTTCAACTACATTGGTGATGGCCTCCGTGATGCTCTTGACCCCAGACTTAAGTTGTAAGAACTGGCTGGGTAGGTGTGTATGTGGCGAGAAACGGCCGTTTTTCTCGCCACACACAGTTTATCAGTCAAAATAATGGGTTGGCTCATAATCTTTTATGTAAGGAAACACGAAACAAATTCCGCTGTTTTTCGTAAAGAAACATATGACTGACTATATTCAGCAACCTACAAAGATACGTGTGTGGGAACCCCTGCTTGTCCTTTTGCTTGCCATTGCTGGCATTATCTATGCCATAAACGTGTTCAATACCGGTGATTGGCTTTGGTTTCAATCAACGGCCTTGGATGCCCATCCAGATCGGCTGCGAATTCGTTATTACGGCAACGAGACATTTATCCAGCCAGGACATGATGATTATCAAGAGCTAGCGGATGTGTTAGATCGAGCAATTAGTGATTTCAACAATACAGCATTGATTGACGTGGGCTTTGGCGATGAAACATTGCAATACTTCGACACCCAGGGCGTCGTTTTGGAACTGTTCTACGATAACCCAATCGAATTTCATGCGCCGTTTCGTGCAGGCAACCCAACCCAGATTCTGATTCCCATTGAAGGTCGCCACGCCGGCCGTAACTATTTCTTTCGTGGCGATGAAGGGGTTTGGTGGTTTGGTGCCATGCGAATGAGCGATTCAACCGAACTTTATGCCACGCTGGAAGCTATGGGCTATCTGCATTCGCAGTCATAGAAACCAAATATAACCTATTTTGTCACTTGTTTGACACTTTTTGGACACTGTTGTATACTGAAATGAATCTTCCTCCTCTTCTAATCGGCACATAGGCAACCAGCTTAACGGCCGTTGATTAGGGGACATTGAAAGGGCGAGTTAAGGGGTTTTCTCGCCCTTTTTGCTTTCTACCGAAGCAAACCACGCAGCACCCGCAGCCAGTTTTGCCCCATTACATTCGCCACATCCTCAGACCCATACCCCCACTCACCCAGTTTTTTGCCAATCAGCCCTAGGTCAGCCGCGCTGTCTAGCTCCAGTGGAACATCTTTGGCTCCAAAACCACCGTCCAAATCGCTGCCAATGGCAACATGGTGCGAATCGCCGAGGAGCTGGCAAATGTGGTCAACTTGTGCCACGATGTGGTCGAGTGTGACAAGCTGCTTGTGTTCGCCCAAGCGGTGGTGTGGGCGTAAAAAGGCGTTACATAGGGCGATGCCAATCACACCATTACGTTCTCCAAGCTGCTGAATTTGGCGATCACTTAGCTGCCGTTCGCCAGGTACAAGGGCGCGGGCATTGCTGTGGCTGGCAACGATGACCCCATCATACCGCTCCACGGCTTGTTGAAAGCTGCGCTCGCTCAGGTGAGAGACATCCAGTCCCAAGCCAAAGGTTTGCATCATTTCCAGCAGGGCGTAGCCTTCGCTGGTGAGGCCGCCGCCGTGCCGCCAAGCACCAGCGGCGTAGCGGGTGTCGTCCCAGGCGGGGTCAACGAGCCGTAGCCCGCGCTCTG
>JAGQGA010000821.1 GCA_020432595.1 Anaerolineales bacterium
TCGCAGGTGGTTGGTGTAAGTTGGGGGGTGAGGCGAAACGGCCGTTTGCGCTTTACGAAAGGTAGGAATGCTGCTTTTGGCTGAAATGCCGACTCCTGTTAACACCACCAGATGCTGGCTTTTTTAAAGCGGCGATGAGAACAGCGGGCAAGCTGGATTCACTTGTCAGATCACGTCCAAAATCATTTTTGCTAATAGAAAGTAGATGAGCAGCCCAGAGGCATCCACAATCGTGGCAATCATCGGACCGCTAATCACGGTAGGGTCAATTTTGAACCGGTCGGCTACCACGGGGATGACCGTGGCGACGGTGGTAGACCAGACGACAACGATGGGTAGGGTGAGGGCGACCACCAGTGCCACATCAAAACCAGTGTGCCACAGCAGGGCGCGGGCAATGCCCACTGCGCCCATCACCAACCCCAAAATGAGGCCGACGCTGACTTCGCGTCGCCAGGCGGCTCCCAAATTGCTAAGGCGAACTTCGTCCAGGGTGATGGCGCGGATGATGGTGGCCACGGTTTGCGAGCCAGCGTTACCGCCTGTGCCGGTGATGAGGGTGATAAAAAAGCCAAGTGCCACCACCACATCCAATTCATGTTGGAAAAGGCGTATGACTTCGCCCGAAAGCGTGGAGGCGACAAACAGCAGCAGCAGCCAGCCAATGCGTTTGCGGATAATTTGCAAAACGGAGACGGCAAAATAGGGTTGGTCGAGTGGTTCTGAACCACCCAGCCGCTGGATGTCTTCGGTCACTTCTTCTTCGATTACATCCAGTACGTCGTCCACAGTGACAACGCCAAGCAGGCGATTTTGATGGTCAACAATGGGAATGGCGTAGTAATCGTAGCGGGAAACCATGTCGGCCAAATCTTCCTGGTCAATGGTGACAGGCACGGCTACAATGTCGCGTGCCATGATACTTTCAATGGTGGCATCAGCCTTGGAGAGGATGAGTTTGCGGAGTGGCACAACGCCAATGAGGGCATCGTTTCTGTCTACAACATACAGGTAGTGGAGGGTTTCGGCATCTTCAAGGGAACGCAGGTATTCCAGCGTTTCGGCCACGGTCCAGTGGCGGCGCAGGGCAGCCACATCACGGGTCATGAGGCGGCCGGCCGTTTCCTCTTCATATCGCAGCAGTTCGCGTACCTCTTCCGCCTCTTCTGGCTCCATCAAATCAATGAGCCGGTCAGAGATGGTGTCGGGCAAATCCTGCAGGAATTCGGCGGCATCGTCCATGGGCAGCTCGTCGAGCAGGTCGGCGAGCTTTTCGTCGTCTACCTGTTCTACAAGCTGTTGCCGCACTAGGCTACCTGTTTCATCCAATACCTCGCTGGCGGCTTCAATGGGGAGCAGGCTGAAGGTGACAAGGGCATGTTCGGGGTCGAGTTCGTCGAGTAAGTCGGCAATGTCGGCGGGGTGGGTGTTGGTGAGGAGCTGTCTGAGCTGGTCAAACAGCTTTTCCTCAATTAAATTTTCGATGAGTT
>JAGQGA010000822.1 GCA_020432595.1 Anaerolineales bacterium
ATGGTCGTGCCGTTGGGAATAAGGCCAATGGCATCGCTGGTCACACCAGGCAGATGGGTCTGCGTGGGGCCGCCGTTATCCGCCAGCGCGCCCAGGTTCAGCGTGGCGTTATCCGCTGATGTGCCGCTGAAGCCACAACTCGCGTCATCCGACAGGTTGTAGCCGTTGTCATTGAGCGTGCCGCCGCTGCCATTGACACAGTTAACGCCACGATCACCCGCCGCAAAGAGGTTCCCCGCCAGATGTAGCGTGAATCGATTGCTGATACCGCCACCACTATTGGCAGTGTTACCGGAGAAGGTGCTGTTGGTTACAGTCGCCGTACCAGTGTCGTGGTAGATGCCGCCGCCAGAGCTATTAGCCCTATTGCTAGAGAAAGTGCTGTTGGTCACTGTCAGCGTGCCGCTACGATTCCAGACACCGCCACCTATTTGGTCCGCGCTGTTGCCGGAGAAGGTGCTGTTGGTTACCATCACCGTGCTATTGTTGTAGATGCCGCCGCCACCCAAGCCAGCATTGTTGTCAGAAAGAGTACTGTTCGTCACCCGCACCGTACCAAAGTCGTGGTAGATGCCACCGCCGTAGTCAGTAGCACTATTGCCAGAGATGGTAGTGTTGGTTACTGTCAACGTTCCCAATGTGTAGATGCCGCCGCCAAAGGTGGCATTGTTGCCAGAAATAGTGCTGTCAGTCACCGTTACTGTGCCACCATTATTGTAGATGCCGCCGCCGTTGTTGGCAGAGCTGTTTTGCAGCGTAGCCTGATTGACGGTGAGATCCCCACTCGAATTCACATTGAAGATCCGCACACTGTCCCCACCATCGATAAAGTGACCCGCGCCTTCCAGCGTGATGGCACTCGTGATTTGCGGCAGGGCTGTGGTCAGGGTGATGTCCGCCCCTAGGGTGATCGTATCGGCCGTGGGGCTGGGGCTTTCGTTGGCATTCGCTAAGGTGATGCAGTCGGACAGCTCAACGGCCGTTGTCACCGTCCAAGAGGTGCAAATGGGCGTCACTTCCACTGCGCCGCTGGTGCAATTATCGCCGCTGTTGATGGGGCGATTTGCGCCCAGTTGATCGGTGGTCGTCTGGTTACAGGCCAGCGTCACGCCGTTGTTATTGATTGTTGTGCCATTCGGGATCACGCCGATGGCGTCGCTGCCCAATTGCGGGGTGTGAACCTGTTGGCCCGGTGTGGTGGTGACGCTCAGGGCGCTCAGGTTCAAAGTCGCGTTATTCACCGAACCAGCACCGCTAAAGCCACAACTCGCGTCATCCGACAGGTTGTAGCCATTGTCGGTGATCGTGCCGCTGCCGGGGCAGTTATTACCACTGGCGCTATCGGCAAAGATAGTCCCCGCCAGATGCACTGTGCCGACGTTGTAGAAGATGCCGCCGCCGTTGTTACCGGAAAAGGTGCTGCTGGTCACCATCAGCGCGCCGCCGTTTAGGATCCCGCCGCCGGTAGTGGCCGTGTTGCCG
>JAGQGA010000823.1 GCA_020432595.1 Anaerolineales bacterium
TCGGTGGTTGGCGGGTGAGGGAAACGGCCGTTTTCGCACAGTTACTCACAGGCATTGGGGCTGTCGCAGGTGGTTGGCGTAAGTTGGGGGGTGAGGCAAAACGGCCGTTTGTTATTCATATCGCTTCCAACTCTGTTATAATTGAACATGAACTGTTTTAAGGAGCTAATGCAATGAAAGTGACCTTATCACTACCCTCACAACAATTTATGCTGGATTCTCCAGTTCGCTTGGCTCAAAAGATCAAACTCTATGCTGCTGTAGCAATGTATCAGACAGGTGAACTGTCCATCGGTGCGGCCTGCGAAGTTGCTAATGTTGACCGCTACTGGTTTGTTGATTTTCTGAATCAGCACGACATTCCATTACAAGTGCAAACCCCTGATGAGCTTGAGGCTGAATGTCGCGCCCTGCTCAGCTACAATAACAAACATGGACATTGATGATTCAATCTCTTTGAACGAGATTGCTGCTTTACATCCCCTTGTTGAGGTTGGGTTATTTATCCCGTTTGTCCATTATCGGCTACGAGAGTTAACCGATGGTGACAAAGTTGTTTTGACGGTCTCATTCGACAATTTTCCTTTTTATACCCGCAAACTGGAAATTACATGGGATGAGGAAACGCCAACGTTCCGCTATCCACCTATACAATCTTCCGTTGTCACGGAATGGGCAGCCTATGGCATTGCGGCTGCGGTGCTTGCCCTCTATACTGATTTTAGATTTTCTCGTGTCAGCGTCAGGGGCGAAAGGTTCGATTATTGGGTCACAGATGGTGTAAACCTGTGTGGTTTGGAAGTGAGCGGTATGTTACATGGCAGTCTAACAGCTAGAACACAGGCAAAACAGCAGCAATTGCTAGCCAATCCATTCATAGCGAATGGTTATGTTTGTGTGGTTCATTTTGGTGAAGCATTGGTGCAATTAGCCTGGTATGGAGGTGAGTCCTAATGGCAATGAACAGTTTATTACAAGGCAATCCCCCAGCTCATTTACTTGAGTTGGAGCGTAAAAAATCCTCTCTTTTGTTTGAGGCTCAGTTGCTAAAAGGGCAGCAGCAGTATGCCAAAGCGGCCGATAAATTTGTTCAGGTGGCTGACATTGAGCGGCAGTGGGCGGAGTGGGCTGAAAAAGAAGGCTTAAATCAACTGACCATTATTCATCGCTATAGTGAATTGAGTTGTTGGGCACAAGCGGGTAATCCTTATCAGGCTCTACGCTTAATTGATCATTTATTGGCTTCCGCCCAACTGAGTCCAGAACAACGAGCAGATTTAGAGGAGTATCAGGCTTCGCTTCATTACCAGTTTATGCACTGGATGGGGGAGTGGTCTTCGGCGAGTGTGCCAGTTCATTAAACGGGGCATTGGGGCTGTCGCAGGTGGTTGGTGTAAGTTGGGGGGTGAGGCGAAACGGCCGTTTGCGCTTTACGAAAGGTAGGAATGCTGCTTT
>JAGQGA010000824.1 GCA_020432595.1 Anaerolineales bacterium
TGGGCAGCATGGCGTTGGTGACAAGGCCAATCTTGTACCCTTGCTGCCGCAGCGTCCGCAGCGTCGCTTCCGCGTCGGCAAAGGGAGCCACGCCGGGCATTGGCCCCCAACGGTACGCCTGCATCAGTTCGTCCATGTCAAGCTGGCTGGGATCGAGATTAACGGCCGTTAATGACTCCACCACCACCCGCTCAAACCGCACCCCCGCCCACGTCTGCTTCGCCACCCGCCAGCCTTCGATGACGGTGTTTCTAAAGATTTGCAAAAAGTCGTCTTTGGGGGGTAATGGAAAATCGGCCGTTGCTAAATAGTCATACAGATACCCAGCGTGCATCTGGTTCACCGTGCCAAAATTACCATTTAGCCCAGCCCAATCCAAAATCGTATCATCTAAATCAAAAATAACAGCGTCAATGCGCTTGGCAGAATGTGACAAACAACCTCTCCTCGCTATTCAATGGAGGATTGGAGATTAGAGATTGGAGATTAAACCCGGTCAATCTCCAATCTCCAATCCCCAACTCTTCCAGCTAATTTTCCTGCGCCGCTGCCAAACGGTCAATGGCGATCACCACCACAAAGCCCAGCAGCGCCAGCCCAATGGCAATACCCAGCTGGGTCAACCCCGCGCTGCTACCAAAATCGGGCAAAATGTTTAGCTCTTTTACCACAATTTTGTGGCCGTCGCTGTTGAGAATGATTTGCCCAGCCGCATCGCGCAGCCAGTCTACCTCCTCTTTCCACGGCCAAATCTTCCGTAGGCTGCCCACCATTAACCCCATCAATGCTGCCACGGTAAAATCGTGGTACTGTTTAAACAGCCAGCCCAATATTTGGGCAAAGGTGATCAAACCCAGAACTGCCCCAATGCCAATCAAGGCAATTGTTACCAGATCGCGGTCATTGACGGCACTCAGCACGTATTGATATTTGCCCAGCAGTACCAGCAAAAAGGCTCCAGAAATACCGGGCAGAATCATGGCGCAGCTTGCTACCGCGCCGCTAATGAGCAAAAACCACCAGGCGTTGGGAGTTTGCGCCGGAACAAGACCCACCAAAACGTAGGCTCCTAGGGCACCCAGTGCCAGCGTGGCAACCAGCGGTAGGTTCCAGGCAGAAATCCGTTTGCTGACCACAAGAACGGAGGCCAACACCAGCCCAAAGAAAAAGCTCCACAGGTAAACGGGCTGATTTTGCAGCAGCGATTCCAGCAGTTTTGCTAGGGTGAGAATGGCGATAAAAATACCGGTCGCCAAGGCTACCAGAAACTTCCAGTTTAAAATCTGGAATATCTCTTTGATGCGAAAACGGAAGACGGCCTGGAGAAATTCCGGCCGACCGACGGTGCGAATCGAGTCAATAAGTTCTTCGTAGATGCCCAGGATAAAGGCCATGGTGCCGCCGGAAACACCGGG
>JAGQGA010000825.1 GCA_020432595.1 Anaerolineales bacterium
GTCCTCTTGCCTTTTGGCGTGCGGCATTTTGGCAAACGCTCAAGATTGAACCTACTTTATGTTTACTAAAACCCTCCAAGGGCGATTCTTGGGGGGTTCAGGCCCAGCAAATGACCGGCTTCAAACATCTCTTTAATGAGTTTCAATCGCAAGGGCGATTCTTGGGGGGTTCAGGCTTTATACGGTCTATCCTGTAGCTGATACCTATGTCAGTTTCAATCGCAAGGGCGATTCTTGGGGGGTTCAGGCCTTGGGATAGCCAAACGCATCTGTCACTCCCGACCAGTTTCAATCGCAAGGGCGATTCTTGGGGGGTTCAGGCGCCGCGCAATACTCGCTTGTGGCAGACCAGAGTTAGTTTCAATCGCAAGGGCGATTCTTGGGGGGTTCAGGCCTATTTCGGCAGTTACCGAAATTAAATCAGCCGAAGTTTCAATCGCAAGGGCGATTCTTGGGGGGTTCAGGCTCAAGAGCGCGGTAGCGACAGCCGTAGAGGTCGTAAAGTTTCAATCGCAAGGGCGATTCTTGGGGGGTTCAGGCCTCATCAATGCTATCCACCAGATCGTACCGTTCGTGTTTCAATCGCAAGGGCGATTCTTGGGGGGTTCAGGCGGCCGTGGGAGGGTTTTGAGTATGGCAAAAGATTTGTTTCAATCGCAAGGGCGATTCTTGGGGGGTTCAGGCTTTTCGAGGTGATCTGAGGTACAAAAACGGCCGAAGTTTCAATCGCAAGGGCGATTCTTGGGGGGTTCAGGCGGTGCTGGTAAGCCATCGCCGGGGACAGGCACATGGTTTCAATCGCAAGGGCGATTCTTGGGGGGTTCAGGCGCGGGCAAAGTACCATATAGTAGCAATTGTTTCCGGTTTCAATCGCAAGGGCGATTCTTGGGGGGTTCAGGCTTTGTGTGTCAACGCGGCGACTTAGCAAGTAGGATGTTTCAATCGCAAGGGCGATTCTTGGGGGGTTCAGGCCGGCGCAACGACAATGACTTTGGCAGATTTGAGAGTTTCAATCGCAAGGGCGATTCTTGGGGGGTTCAGGCTCGCCGTTCTCCCCACCTTTGTAGACCCCCGGCTCGTTTCAATCGCAAGGGCGATTCTTGGGGGGTTCAGGCCTGGTCAACGACACCAATGTCACAATCCGCCTGCAGTTTCAATCGCAAGGGCGATTCTTGGGGGGTTCAGGCCAGTTTATGGCGAGTATGCGGATAAGACGCTGGGCAGTTTCAATCGCAAGGGCGATTCTTGGGGGGTTCAGGCTGGGGAAATGGAAGCGGACACGTCAGAAGAGCAGGTTTCAATCGCAAGGTCGTTTGTTGGCGGGTGCTTGCAAGTTAGCCTCATCGTTTATTCATG
>JAGQGA010000826.1 GCA_020432595.1 Anaerolineales bacterium
GCCATGAAACGGTTTTTTGTCAAACAAGTGGTTATTTTGCTGGCAGCGGTATGGACAATTGGGTGTGGGGGACGGGAAACGGCCGTTGTTGAGCCATCCCTTGAAGCATCTACAGCACGTGAGATTCCAGCTAACGCCCCTTCTTGTGCCAACCCCACGCCTGCCATCGCGGTTGACTGCACGGCACAGGAAGCACAAATTTTGGCGGCCACGGTGCGGCTGGAGATCACCAGCTATGGGGCAGATGGGCAGGCCGTTTCTAAACAGGTGGGACATGGGGCGGTGAAAAACGGCCGTTATCTCCTCACCCACAACCATTACACCATCTCTCTCTCCACCCCACCCACTGACCACCAAATCCTGCTGTCGCTCTTCAAAGCCAGCGGCGAACTCATCTTGAAAGACGCACCACTGACCGCCTTCAACGTTGTTGTTGCAGATGCCGAAGCTCTGTTGCTCGACTTTGGCGATTACGGCGGCAGCGGACTGTTTGGTATCATGGGCATGGCCTCAGCCACGTTTAAACAAGGGTCTGACCTCGCACTCACCCCCAGCATGGAAGTTGCCCAAGTGGATTGGGACGGCACGACTGCCCATGTAGATTGGGTCAAAATTGAACGCATCATCTTGGATGATGACACGCCTCACCTGGAACTGGCGAACTTCGTTCTCCCCGGTGCCTCCGGCAGCCCCGTTTTCTGGAACGGCTACCATATCGCTAATAATTGGTCACGGGTCACAGAAACTAATGCCGACACGGGCGAAGCGTTCCACCAGTTCAGCGTCGCCGCTCTCAACTCACCGCAAGCGGTTGGGGCATTAGGGGCATAAGCCAAGCGCAGTAATCCCAATTTAAAAGGGCAACTTCTGGGGGAAGTTGCCCTTTTAAATTCAAAGAGCTTTTTTCGGCCAAGTCAAAAAGAGACACTAATTTTAGAAAATGACAAAGCTGTTACTCAGATTTTATCAGTGCCAAAACACGCATTTTAATCTGTCGTGCGGCCTCTAATGCCTCCTTTGCCTGAGTAAGGCCAATGTCTTCTATGGATATATCATCTGGGTAGCGTCCGGTAATGACATACTCATTCAGAAGCGTACCCTCGGTCATCAACTCTCTCCATCCGGCATCATATTCGGAGCAAAATCCGAGTAACGCAACCATATCGTGTGTTTTTGCCAATGACCACCCTTGCGCGATCAAATACCCCTTCAAAAACTTCTCAGCCGCACTCTGGCACAAAAAGCAAACCGTATGGCAGGATGGCTGTTCATACTGAAGCTCTCTTTCAGCAACGCCAATATCACCCAAAGCATATCTGAGCCATTGGGCAGGTGTTTCAATGGGATTCCTAG
>JAGQGA010000827.1 GCA_020432595.1 Anaerolineales bacterium
CGTCGTCCAGCGCCACGGCAATGCCAATATGGACATCATCGTGCAACCAAATTTCGTCGTCGCCGAGGTGGGCGTTGAGCATCGGATTTTGCTTTAATGCCCAAGCAACGGCTTTGGTGAGAACGGCCGTTATCGTTACCTCTTTCTCCCCCGCCGCCACTACCCGCTTGTTCACCCGCCCCAGCAACGCCAGCAGTGCCGTCATGTCCATGTCAGCCTGGAAGGTAATGTGGGGGGCTTCCTGCATACTGCGCTGCAAGTTGCGGGCAATGGTGCGGCGCATGGGGGTGAAGGGGATGCGGTGGACGAGGGAGGAGATTGGGAGATTGGGAGATTGGGAGATTGGCGGTGTGGCCGATAGGGTTTGTTGAGTTTCAAAATAAGTCAGCACGTCTTGCTGCTGGATGCGATGGTGGGGGCCGGTGCCGGAAACGGCCGTTAAATCCACCCCCTGTTCCCGCGCTATTCGTCGTGCGGCTGGCGTAGCCCGCAGTTTGCCGTTGTCTTCTGGCTGCTGCGCCAAAAATGCCGCCACATCCTGCCGCGTCACCTTGCCGCCGCTGCCCGTCCCCGCAACCTGCGCCAAATCCACCTGGTTGGCGGCAGCCATGCGGGCGGCGACGGGGGTGGCGGCGGGCGGAGATTGGGAGATTGGGAGATTGGGAGATTGGGAGACTTGTGCTGAGCCTTGCCGAAGCATTGGGGATTGGAGATTGGAGATTGGGAGGGGTTCGCCGGGTTGGAGGATGTAGGCAATAACGGCCGTTACCGGCACCATCTCACCAGCCTGCGCCCGAATCCCGGCCACAATTCCTCCTGTCGGGGCTTCGACCTCCATGTTCACCTTGTCGGTCGTCACCTCCACCAGCGGGTCGCCCTCGGCCACGGTGTCACCCTCCCCCACCAACCACTCCACAATCTGGCTCTCTTCGAGCGTAAACCCAAACTTCGGTAAAATAACTTCTTTTGCCACTTTTTTCACCAGTAACCAGTAACCAGTAACCAGTAACCAGTAACCTACGTCACTGATTACCGATTACCGATTACCGATTACTTCTAAAATTCCCCTCGCGCCAGCCGCCGCGCTTCATCCACAATATTTTCCACCTGCGGCACGGTGTGGTATTCCAGCGTGCGGTTATAAGGAATGGGAATATCCAGCCCTGCCAAACGGCGCACTGGCGCATCAAGGTAATCAAACGCCTCGCTTTCAGCAATCCGCGCCACAATTTCGCCGCCAAAACCACCCGTTTTCACCGCCTCATGCACCACCAGTGCCTTGCCCGTCTTCTTTACCGAGGCCACAATCGGTGCGTCATCTAAGGGGCTAAGGGTGCGCGGGTCAA
>JAGQGA010000828.1 GCA_020432595.1 Anaerolineales bacterium
CTGATTCGGGACATGATGGTGCGGAACGGGGACGCGGCCAAGCCGATTTGGATTAGCGAAATGGGGTGGAATGTGGCGCCCGACGGGATTGCGCCGCTCTATGGGCAGGCGACGGAGGAACAGCAGGCGCGGTTTGGGGTGGAGGCGTATCGGCGGGCGCAGGCGGAATGGCCGTGGCTGGGGGTGGTGAATTACTGGTTTTTGAAGCGGCCGGCCGACTTTGAGAAAGACCAGGCGTGGTATTATTTTCGTCTGTTGGAGCCGGACTTTACGCCGCTGCCGGCCTTTGAAGCCATAAAAGCGTATGCCAACAGTGGGGAACAGGTGCAGCAGGTGCCGGATTGGGTGTGGGGGTGGGAGGAAAAACGGCCGTTTTTCTTCCTCAGCAGCAGCGCGATTTTGTTTTTTGTTTTGCTGCGCTTTTTAGCTACGACGGACGACGGACGACGGACGACCGCAGGGGAGCGTCGTGTTGAGGCATGGCTCGACACGACAATATGTTTTGTTAAATCTATAAGACCCTGAAGACTCAACTTTTCTTCGTGCTCTTTGGGGTCGGTGAAAGGAGATTAAACCGTGAGTATAAGGCAATGTAGGATGCGATTTCGGTGGTTATTGTGGCTGCTAGGGAGTGTTCTACTGATGGCTTGCCAACAGCCAGTGTCTTTGGAAGGATACGAAGTGGTTTATTTTGTGCCGAGGCATAGCGCAGAGGAAATTGTGGCACCAGAAAAATTTAGCGGGAGCGACGTGATGAAGGTTGGTATAGCTGACAGTTGGCAAGCGATTGCTGACCTACAGGCACAAGGGCAACTCAAAGCAGTCATTATTCACCATTCGATGGTGGACAAGGTAGACCAAGAACAATTGGCTGACTGGTTCGCCAATGGCAACGTCGTGGTTGCGGGCATCGGCATTAAAGGAGACGCGCTAGCTGAGTTGGTAGGAATGCCGTCGCTCTACCCTGGCCCCTGGCTAGACTCGGACGAGTACGAAACACCCGATTTTTTCTATATTTATGAGAACCGAACGACAGAGCTAACCACAGGCACAGGCATTTCTAGTGAGTCGTTTCAGCGTGCCAATGTTGATTATATGTTGAGCGCATTGGCCGGGCATCTTGTTGGGTCGGATTCCTAGAATGTATTTGTTTTGGCGATGGAGTCTCTTGCTGGTTTTGCTGCTGGCACTGGGGCTGCGTTTTTATCGGCTGGATGCCCAAAGTTTTTGGAATGACGAGGGCAACAGTGCGCGGCTGAGTGAGCGTACCATTCCCCTGATTATCGAGGGGACGGCCAGCGACATTCACCCGCCGCTGTATTATTTGCTGCTGCGCGGCTGGCG
>JAGQGA010000829.1 GCA_020432595.1 Anaerolineales bacterium
CAGATTTTGAGCGACAAAATTAATGAGCGCGTTCGCGCCATTGTCACTGGTGCTGCACCTGATTTGGCGGAACTGGTGGCTGAAACTGCGGACGAGGATGAGGAAGAATAACGTAAATCTTATAGTTAGAGAGTAAACTTCTGGTTTAATCACTAACAGCAATAGGTGAGCCGTTTTTTGCACCTGTCAGAAGGCGGCTCCCTAAACAGAGCGATGTTTTCAGAATATCGCCAAGGAGAACGATCATGATGCAGATTCCAACGTCGCTCGTGCCGATGGTTGTGGAAACAACAGGGCGGGGTGAACGTGCTTTTGATATCTTCTCTCTGCTCCTCCGTCAGCGAATTATCATGTTGGGGACGCCAATTAATGACCAGATAGCCAACCTTATTGTGGCACAGTTGCTCTATTTGGATGCTGAAGACCCCTCTGCCCCAATTCGTATGTATATCAATTCGCCGGGTGGGCAAGTCTATGCCGGTATGGCGATTTATGACACCATGCAGCAGGTGAGTGCGCCAGTTTCTACGGTGGCCGTTGGTTTTACGGCCAGCTTTGGCACCATTTTGCTGGCGGCAGGCCAAAAAGGAATGCGATATGCACTGCCCAATGCCACCATCCATATGCACCAGCCGCTGGGTGGGGCACAAGGGCAAGCGAGTGATATTGAGATTCAGGCGAAGGAAATTTTGCGCTTACGGGCTGATCTTAATCAGATTTTAAGCCACCATACCAGACAGTCTGTTGCAACAATTGAAAAAGATACGGATCGCGATCTGTATATGTCGGCGCAGCAGGCGATGGATTATGGCTTGGTGGATCAGGTTTTGTCAAATGCGACGACGACGGCGCGGCAAAACGGAACGAAGTAAGCAGCAATTCTTATAAGGCCTGCATTATATTAAAGGAAGGGCGGCTTGGTCATCAGGCCGCCTTTTTGTTTGGGTTGGTATATTTGTCCTGATAAACGGTGTTGAAATTCACGGGCTGTTGATGTTTTATTGAGGGTGGCTGTGGCAATATCGGGTAAGGCTCATTCTTTATTAGGCGTCATCTGGTAGTGAGACTTGCTTTTGTCTGGACACTCCTTATAATCCAACCATTAGTTGCCCTTGTTTGGGTGTTTGCGGTTTGGCAGATGCCCAATAATTTGACTCTGGTGTCGCAAAAACATGACTTTTGGGACAGTGAAACAGGGGGGCTTAATCTTTGGCGCGAATAAAGGTGTTTAATGGAAAGACGAAGTGTTGCGCGTCTGACGCTGTTGCTAATTAGTTTGTTAATGGGTGTGGTTTGGCTGACTGGC
>JAGQGA010000082.1 GCA_020432595.1 Anaerolineales bacterium
AAAAATGATATGGGCAATAACGCCCGCAAATAAGGCCATTGCCAGCCATTCGTGCAGTGTTTTGCCAGTTAGATCCTGTTTGAAAACAACCAGAAAACCCAGTCCAATCCCAATATCCCAAATAAGATTCCGCTTTGTAGGGCTTATGCCCCGCTTTTGTTGCTTTTTGTTTACCATGATGATTCCTAAATGATGATTCCTAAATGATGATTCCTACAAACGAAATCGCTCCCGAATAGGAGCGAATTCGCTTGCGAGGGTGTTAAATCCAATACGTCACTTGGTGAGCATGGTAATCTATTTTGTTGGGGCTTGCTTAAAGTGGGGCTTAAAGGCTTGTTAAATCCAATTTAACATATCAGGCCTTTCTCCATTTCCAAGCCATCGTCAGAATAGCCAATGGTGCGGTAAAAGGCTTGGGCTTCCAGGTTGTCCAGCCCGGTCATTAGCCCCATGCGTACAGCCCCCGCTTGCCGTGCCACCGCTTCCACATGGGCAACCAATGCCCGCCCCACCCCCTGCCGCCGCGCTGCATCCAGCACAAACAGTTCGGTTAGTTCGGCATAGGGATGTGGGTCGCACACCATGGGGATAAGGCGCAGGCAGGCAAACCCCACAGGCTGCTGGTTAAAGAGGGCGAGAAACGGCCGTTCTACCACCCTCGCCGCCTCCATTTGCCGTCGCATCTGCTCCACATCCCCATCCCCACCATTAAACAGTTGGTTCAGCCACGCCAACGTGGCGCAATCTTCTATCGTTGCTTCGCGTATGCTAAAAGGTTCTGTAGTCATTTTGATGTGTATGTCCATTCAATTCCGTCCCAGTGTAATTCAAGCTGCCTGGAGCGAGAACTATAAAGGCAATAGGCTGCCAAACGACGCAAAAATTTGTGTTAGATTTTCATTTGGAACCAATGGTGCCAGCCAAACGTTTTATACCCATAAACGCCATTATTGACCGTTATTCAGGAGGGTGAAGTGAAAATAAAACGTTTTGCAATCGTCTGGCTCCTTTTGCTATCTCTGCTCATCTATTTGGCTGCCTGTGGCGGGAGTGTGGTTCCAACCGCAGAGGAGCCGGCAGCAGAAGCACCGACAGCCGCAGAGGCTCCTGCTGAAGAGGTTGTTGAAGTAACTCGCGTTGTGACCGAAGCTGTGGAAGCACCGGCCGCAGAGGAAGCAGCCGTTGAAGAAGAGGCAGCGGCGGTTGAAGAAGCGGCTGAGGTTGTGGATTTAGGACAGGAAGCGACGGGGAGCGAGCGTGGAGGCGACCAGATTGAGCCGCCGAGTAATGGGCCAAAGGTAGACGCACCACGCCAGCAAACGGCCGTTCTTGCCACCACCAACATCACCGACCAGCCCCGCGCCGAAACCGAACCACCACCCGCGCCCCTGCCCGCTGCCAACGTTAATCCCCTCACCGCTGGTGAAATTGACGACAACGCCCAGTGGGCGGCGTATCTGGCCTATCTTGCCAGCTACACGGCCAATGATGTGGTGCGGCTGGATGTCAGCCAGCGACATGAACTTGTGGTGGTGGATGGGGCAGAACGGCCGTTATTGGGGGTCGAACTCACCATTCAGGCCAATGGGCAGGAAATTACGCGGTTAAAGACGGGCAGTAACGGCCGTTCCACCTTCTACCCCCGCCCTTTTAACGCCCAATCCCCCACTTACACCGTCACCGCCATCGCCGCCGACGGCAGCCGCCAAACCATTACCGCCAGCGGCAGCGAAACTCAATGGCGCGTGGTCATTCCCAACGCCAGCCAGCCTGCCGCCGCCCAGCTTGATGTGCTGCTGCTGCTTGATGCCACAGGCAGCATGGCCGATGAGCTTGACGAACTCAAAAGCAACATTCGCGCCATCGCCAGCCAAATTGCCGCCCTGCCCGGCCGGCCCAATGTGCAGTGGAGTCTGGTAGCCTACCGCGACCGGGACGAGCCGCTCGCTGCGCAAATTGCCCCTTTCTCAGCCGATTTAAACACCTTTGTGGTTGCCCTGGATGGGGTTGAAGCGGCCGGGGGCGGTGATTATGCCGAGGATGTGCAGGGTGCGTTGTCGTTGGCTATGGAACAATTTGCCGAGCAAAACGGCCGTCAGGCGGTTAAACTCATCTTTTTGGTGGCCGATGCCCCTCCCCACTTGGACTACGCCGATCAGCCCTCCTATGCTGAATTGCTGCCACAAGCGGCAGCCTTGGGGGTGAAGATTTATCCGTTGGCGAGTAGCGGGCTGGATGCTCAGGGGGCGTATATTTTTCGGCAGTGGGCGCAGTGGACAAACGGCCGTTTTCTCTTCCTCACCAATGACGCAAACGGTTCCACATCAGCCGCCCCTTCTGTCACCAGCAGTGGTGCTACCTACACTGTCGGCAACCTCGACACCCTCATCCTCAATATCATCCGTAAAGAACTTTCGGGTCTTTAAGAATTCAGGGGGGTGACGGCTAACGCAGGGCGCATCCGCCCTTTTCCGCATTTGCAAGTTGCCCCACGAAATTCCCAAAACCCGAATTTTTAACCCGCGTTAATTTGAAAATGAACTGCCGCATGGATCAGTTTTAACAGGGGGCTATTGATCCCCTGTGGCGGACACAGTACCATTACGCCCATTAACTTATTCGTTTTAGAAGAGAAGGATTGGTTGTTATGCGTCGTTTAGCATTGATATGGATGGTAGGTTTGTTGGCTTGGCTGTTTGTTGCGGCCGGGTCTGTGGCAGCACAAGAAGGGAATGGTGTGGCCGCGCAGTTGCAAGCGTTGGCGCGGGAAGCCCATGAGGGGGCAGAGGCGGCAGAGTTGAATGAAACGGCCGTTATGCACCACGTTTACGACGAAGTTCACGAAGCATGGGAAGGGATGGAAGATGCCGTGCAGGCGCAAAATCCTACCGCCTATATCGAGCTTGAGGGGGCAATCGCCACCGTCAAAACAGCCCTAGAGACCGAACCAATTAATGCTGCTGCTGTGCAGCAGGCATACGCCCATTTGGCTGATGAATCGGTAGAAATTGCCGAAAAGCTGGGTAACGGCGTTGTGGCTGCTCCCGTTGCCGCCGATGAAGCCACGGTGCAGCAACTGGTAGCCAACCTGAATGAAGCGTATGCAGCGTTGGAAGCGGGGAATGCAGCCACGGCGCGGGGATTGTTAACGGCCGTTATTCAAGCCTGGCCCAGCGTCGAAGGTGCCATTGCCACCCAGGATGCCGAAGCCTACACCGACATTGAAATTACGCTGGCGCGGGCAGCGGCGGCACTGGATGAAGAAACGTTGGATGTGGGGGCGGCAGAAACGGCCGTTGCCCACCTGCGCGATACCCTCACTCCCTTCGCCAGCGGTGGGTCTATCTACACCATGTTTGACGCGATGGCTATCATCCTGCGCGAAGGGCTGGAAGCTCTGCTCGTCATCACCGCTCTGCTCACCTTCCTCAAACGTTCCGGCAACGCCGATAAACAACGCTGGATTTGGGGCGGCAGTCTCGTTGGCATTGGCGTAAGCCTGCTGGTGGCTTTGGCACTGCAAATGGTGTTTAACAAAATCAGTGCCGGGCAAAACCGCGAACTTATTGAAGGGATCACCGGTTTGGTCGCTGCTGCTATGCTGTTCTATGTCTCCTACTGGCTCCACAACCAAGCCAACATCCGTAACTGGCAAAAATATATCAACAGTTCCGTCACCCAAGCCTTGGATCAGGGGCGGCTAATGGGACTGTCGCTGTTGGCGTTCCTGGCTGTTTTTCGGGAAGGGGCAGAAACGGCCGTTTTCTACCTCGGCATCGCATCTACCATCTCCCTTTCCGACCTACTGCTGGGGTTGGGGTTGGGCATTGCTATCCTTGCCATCGTTGCCATCCTGATGTTTGGATTGGGTGTGCGCTTGCCGTTGCGCCCCTTCTTCTTTGTCGCCGGGCTGCTCGTCTATTACCTCGGTTTCAAATTCCTCGGCACCGGCATCCATGCCCTGCAAGTAGCCAACGTGCTGCCATCTTCCCCACTGTCGCTGCCACCTATACCGGCATTGGGTTTCTATCCGACGTGGCAAACGGCCGTTGCCCAACTGTTCATGCTCCTGCTCGCCCTTGCCGTCATCCTGCTCTGGCAGCGCACCACCCTCACCTCCCGCGTCGCCGCCTAACCAGCTAAAAACACCCTTCTAAAAATAGCTATGGCTCTGTGTTTGTACATAAGCAAACACAGAGCCATATTTTTATCCGCATTTGTCCGCGCTTGTCCGTGCCCCATTTCCCTAATTGCAAACTCGCAAACTCGCCCCCTCTATCCTATAATTACCTCCCGATGAAACCTTTTCTGAAATGGGCTGGCAACAAATACCGCATTATTGAACATATTAAAAAGGTGCTGCCCAAGGGCAAGCGGCTGGTTGAGCCATTTGTGGGGGCAGCGGCCGTTTTTCTCAACACCGACTACGACAGCTATCTGCTCACCGACAATAACGCTGACCTCATCCAGCTTTTTCAGGTGCTACAGCGGGAAGGGCCAGCCTTTATTGAATTTGCCCGTGCCTTTTTCACCCCGGAAAGCAACCAGGAAGCAATTTACTACCAAAATCGTACCCTGTTCAACCAAACAACCGACCTCCGGCTCAAATCGGCTTTGTTTTTGTATATGAACAAACACGGCTATAACGGTCTCTGCCGCTACAACCAGCAAGGGGAGTTTAACGTGCCGTTTGGTCGCCACACGCAGGCGTATTTTCCCGAAGAGGAGATGCTCTTTTTTTATGAGAAGGCGCAGCGGGCGGAGTTTGCCACGGCCGATTTTGTGGCGGTGATGGAAAACGGCCGTTCTGGTGACATCTTCTACTGCGACCCACCCTACGTCCCCCTCTCCGAAACCGCCAACTTCACCAGCTACAGCTCGGACAAATTCACCCTGGCCCAGCAAGCCCAGCTTGCCCAGCTTGCCGTCAAACTCAGCGAACGCGGCATCCCCGTCATCCTCTCCAACCACGACACCCCCTTCACCCGCCAAAGCTATACCGAAGCCGAAATCCACGCCTTCCCCGTCCGCCGCACCATCAGCCGCAATGGTTCCAAGCGAGGCAAGGCCAAAGAATTGCTGGCCGTTTTCACGCCCAAACCCAAAAAGAGCAGCCAATCTAGCGGTGGTTGGGCAGCAAAATCGGGCAACACCCTGGAAAAAACGGTTATTGGCACTCTGTCTAGCAAAGGGTTTGAAACGGTGATGTACCGGCAGTGGCAAAAAGACCCCGACCAGTACGGCAGCGAACTGCTGCTCCGCAACGTCCCCTACACCACCATCTACGGCCACCCCGGCAACACCGAATTTTTGCTCCGCTCCTCCCACTACCGGCTCGAACTCCGCATTGAGTGTAAATGGCAGCAGTCGGCCGGCAGCGTGGACGAAAAATTCCCCTATCTCTATCTCAACGCTGTGGAAGCGATGCCAGAAAAAGAGATCATCATTATTGTAGATGGCGGCGGAGCCAAGCCTGGAGCCGTGCAATGGCTGCGCCAAACCAGCCACGCCAACCGCTACCGCAACCCCAACACCCTGGGCAAGCAAATCTCCGTCATGAACCTGACCGAGTTTCTCGCCTGGGCCAACAAAACCTTCCGTTAAGCAGTTTCCCCTGTGAACCAACAAAGCAAAACTCACGCAAAGGCGCAAAGGCGCAAAGAAAATAATTTAACCTTTGCACTTTTTCACCCTTGTGCAAAACCATTTAAAGCCCCCTTGTCCGCGTTCGGCCGTGTTCGTTCGCGTCCCATTTTCCTCCTCTTCCTTCTTCTTTCTCTGCCCCAGCCCACCGCCGCGCAAGATGCCCCGCCCCGCTTTGGTGTGATTGAAAGCACGGAAAACCCCCGCCTTGCCAGCCAGCTAGGAGCAGGCTGGACGCGCATCCGCTTCCAGTGGGCAGAAGTGCAGCCCACCAGCCCCCGCCAATGGCAACCCCGCATTAGCGATGAGCAGCTTGCCGTTGAACTGACGGCCGGCCGAGAAGTAGTTGGCCTTCTCATTGGCATTCCCGACTGGGCGCGGGACGACCACCGGCTGCCGCGTGGCCTCTACGCCGCCCCCGACGACAGCGTCAACCTGTGGGCCAACTTTGTCCGCGAAGCCAGCAGCCGGTACGCCGGCCGCATTGACCGCTGGATCATCTGGAACGAACCCGACATCAGTGACCCCACCACCCCCGGCCACACCTGGGATGGTACCGTTGAAGATTTTTACCAACTACAAAAAGTGGCCTACCAAGTCATCAAAGAAACAAACCCCGCCGCCCAGGTACATCTGGCCGCCTTCACCCACTTTTGGGATCCCACCTACTTTGGCCGCTACCTCGATCTCGTTTTGGCCGACCCCACCGCCGCCGCCCACAATGATTATTTTGACGTAGCCACCGCCCACCTCTACTTCCAGCCCAACAGCATCTACGACATTTTGCAGAGCTTCCGCGCCGACATGAGCCAGCGGGGGCTGAACAAGCCGATTTGGCTGGTGGAAACCAACGCCCCGCCGCTGGATGATCCCAGTTGGCGCGTGCCAAACTGGACGCTATCGGTGCGGCAAAATGAGCAGGCGGCGTTTGTACCACAGGCGTTGGCCTCGGCGCTGGCAGCGGGGGCGGAGCGAGTCGCCCTCTACAAGCTGCAAGACACCGAAGACGACCGCGCCGCCAACCCGGAACCGTTTGGACTGGTGCGGCTGGACGGCAGCCGCCGCCCGGCGTTTACCACCACCCAAGTGGCCTTGCGCTATTTTGCCAACGTGCAGGGGGTGGAACGGGAGCGGTGGAATGAGGTGGGGCAGATTCGGCTGGATCAAGGGGAGTTTACGACAACGGTGCTGTTTGCCCGGCTGCCAGCACCGCAGCGGGCGCGGGTGGTGGCGACGAGCGAAACGGCCGTTCTTGCCAGCATGTGGGGTGATCGCTACACCATCCGCGCCAGCAACGGCTTCTTCAACATAGACCTGCAAGCCGCCATTTGCACCCAGCCCATCGGCGACTACTGCATGATCGGCGGCACAGTGCTGTACTTGGTGCAGTCGGTAAACGGCGACGAGCCGCCGCCACAACCACCTTTGCCCGTGGCTCCCACCGCCAGCACCCAAACGCCGGAGGCCACCGCCACCCTGCTGCCCATTCCCACCGCTTCGCCTACGCCAACAGCCACGCCCACCATCACCCCGTCGCCAACAGCCACCGCCACCCCAACGGCCACCACGACCCCCACCGTCACGCCGACGCTTGTACCGCCACCCACCGCTACCAATACGCCCGTTGCATCGCCCGTGGGAAATGTGGTAGAAACGGCCGTTATCAACCCATCCCCCACCACCCCCACCCGCTGGCTGCTGGCCGGGGGCGGGCTGCTTATTCTCGGTGGCCTGTGGTTTCGCCGAAAAAGGTAATTGGAGATTAGAGATTGGAGATTGTGAACCTTCATCAATCTCCAATCTCTAATCCCCAATCTCAACGATTGCAAACGATGGCAAAACAGTTTTCCTGGCACAAAACGGCCGTTATTCTCCTCACCCTCCTTGCCCTGGCTCTGCGGCTGTGGCGGCTTGAGGTACATCCCCCGGGCTGGCGCGACGACGAACTCATCAATTCGCTGGTCATCTCGCAAAAAGTCATTGACGGCAACTGGGCCGTCTACTATCCCGATGCCTCCGGCCACGAAGCCCTCTACCACATCCTCAACGCTTTCTTTCTTTACATTTACGGCCCTAGTGCGGCCGGTATTCGCTTGCTTTCCGTCTTCCTCGGCACACTCACCATCCCCCTCACCTACGCCATTGGCCGCCGCCTTTTCAACCCCACCGTCGGCCTCATCGCCGCCGCCGCCCTCAGCGTCAGCTTTTGGTCACTCATGTACTCTCGCATCGGCCTGCGCCACATTTCCCTGCCCGTTTTCTCGCTCGGCGCGTTTTACTTCTTCTGGCGCGTGGCAATTTCCAGTAATCAGTTATCAGTTATCAGTAATCAGTTGTCACCCAAGCCCCCACTGATTACCGATTACCGTACACGCAGTGGTCGTGAAACGACATTACCGATTACCGTCTACTGTTCCCTCTTCACCGGCCTCGGCTTCTACACCTACTTCGCCTCACGCGGTGTGCCGCTGGTGATGATTGCCTTTTGCGGCTATCTGGCACTTTTTTTCTGGCCGACGCTGCAGCGTAACTGGCACTGGCTGGGGCTGACATTTGGCCTGTCACTGCTGCTGGCACTGCCTCTGTTTGCCACCCTGGCGCAGCAACCTGAAGCGGAAGGGCGGGTGTCGGAGCTGGCGGTGCCGCTGGTGGCTGCCCGTGCGGGCGATTTTGCTCCCCTGCGTGAACACATTGTGACCACTTTGAGCATGTTCCACGCCCACGGCGACGGCGAATGGCTCTACAACATCCCCGACCGCCCCGTTTTTGTGGGGATAGGCTCGCTGTTTTTCTGGGCTGGGGTCGTCATTGCCCTGTTGGAAGCAACGGCTCCGCTGTGGAAAAGGTGGGGAAAACGGCCGTTTTCCCCCCACCACGCCCAAGCCTGCGCTTTCCTCCTGCTCTGGTGGCTGGCCGGTATCTCCCCCGACTTCATCAGCGTTCCCCCCGCCAGCCTCGGCCACGCGATTTTGGCGCAACCAGCCGTTTTCCTGCTGGCGGCACTGCCCGTCTGGAAGATTGGAGATTGGAGATTGGAGATTAAGGAAGGTTTAGGGGTATTCTCTGGTTGGATCAGAAGTAAACTGTCATTCCCGCGAACGCGGGAATCCATACGCTTGGATTCCCGCGTTCGCGGGAATGACAACGGGGTAGCTGAAACCGAGACCGTCCTCAAGAGTTCACAATCTCCAATCTCCAATCTCCAATCCCTAATCTCTCTCGCCCTGGGATGTGCGCTCGTTTTCGCCATCGCCACCCGCGACTGGCCGGCCTATTTCCGCGACTGGCCGGAGCGGGGCATGGTGCGTTTTTTGTATCGGGCCGACATCCACGACGTGGGCAACTATTTGAATGACCATCCTGAGCTAACTGATTTTGGTATGTCGGGGTTTTTGTCGGGGCCGTGGGACAAGCTGGCGCTGCAGGCGCATTTGATGGACAAAACGGCCGTTTTTCCCCGCTGGTACAACCCCGAACGCGCCCTGCTCATTCGGCCGGCCGTCAGCTTCGGCGGCTACCCCTTAGATACAACCCCCTACGACGACCAGCAAACGGTAGTTGAAGACGTGGCCGGTGGGTATGAACTGCGCCAAACCACGCGCACGCTGCCCGAAACGGACGGTGTTTGTTTTGCCAATGGGCTGTGCTGGTTAACGGCCGTTTTCAACCCCACCACCCACCGCCTTGAACTCGGCTGGCAAGTTGGCGTACCGTTGCAACTGCCCGACATTCCTCTCATCAGCAACCCACCCCCGCCCGGCGTGTACGCCGGCACCCGCCTGCGCGTCTTTGCCCAGCTTCACGATAGCAGCCAAACTTTCTTAGTCGGGGATGACGGGCTGTGGGTTGACCCGACAACGCTGCAAGTTGGTGATATATTTGTGCAGCAGCATGAGCTGATTTTGCCGGATGGGGCTGTGGCGGAAACGGCCGTTATTGGCCTCTACGACCCCAAAACCGGCGAACGCATCCTCACCAACGATGGACGCGACCTTATTCGACTGTCCTTAGCCGACATAACTGTACCTTAAACGTGGTGCGTAGTGCGTGGTCAGAAATTCTTTACGCACCACGCACCATCTTATCGTGGTCACGCCATGACCGAAAAACGCGCAATCTTATCCCTACTCATCGCCTTCTTCCTCCTCGCCACCGCCTATAGTGTCGTGAACCCGCTGCACGAGGCCACTGACGAATTGCGCCACTACCGCTTTGTGCGCCACATCGTGCAGGAACATGCGCTGCCGGTGCAGTCGGCCGACCAGTGCAGCGCCCAAGGCCACCACCCGCCACTTTATTATGCCCTCGCCGCTGCCGCCACCTTTTGGATTGACACCGGGCGCGATGTTTGCACCCAGCCGGCCGACAACCCGTTTTGGGCATACCGTTACTGGGAAGTGGGGCGCGACAATAAAAACCAATATTTGCACGGCAGCGATGAATGGTGGCCGTGGCGCGGCGAGGCATTGGCGGCGCATCTGTCGCGGTTGGTCAATGTGGCGGTGGGAACGGCCGTTATCTACCTCACCTGGCTCATTGGCCGCACCATTTGGCCGCAAAAACCGGTGCTGGCGTGGGGAGCCGCCGCCATCGTCGCCTTCAACCCGATGTTTTTGTTTATGGCCGGGGCGATCAACAACGACATCATTGCGGCGTTGGCGGGGGCGGCGGTGACGCTGGGGTGCGTGCGGCTGCTGCACGATGACAAAGGATTATCGCCCCGCTGGGGCATCGTTTTGGGGACGCTGTTTGGGCTGGCGCTGATGAGCAAGTTTAATTTGGCGGCGATTGCGTTGTTGGTGGAAACGGCCGTTTGTTGGGTCGCCTGGCGCAAAAAGCAGGGCTGGTCGCTCTGGCTGCGCGTCAACCTGCTCATCGCCGCCTTCACCTTGCTCATTGCTGGCTGGTGGTTTATCCGCAACCAAATTTTGTACGGCGAACCCACCGGTTTTGAACGGCTGACCGAGCTATGGGGCGTGCGTAACCCCGCCGACAGCTTTGGCCTCGCCATTTCCGAACTCCCCTATGCCTGGACCAGCCTGTGGGGGCGGTTTGGCTACGGCCAAATTCCGCTGCCCGACCCCGTTTACACGGCTCTGCGCTGGTTTGTGGGGCTAAGTTTGATGGGGCTGTTGCTGCTGCTGCGCCCCTCGCAACGCACCGAGGCGCGGCGCATTGGCCCAGCCTTGCTGCTGCAACTGCTCAATGTCCTGCTTTTCTTCGGCGTTCTCTTCAACTACCTGCTCGTCAGCCCCGCTGGCCCCATGGGTCGCTTCTTCTTCCCCGCGCTGCCTTCATTGGCCTTGCTAACGATCTATGGGCTGTGGCAGTGGGGAACACTGTTGGGAAAAGAATCTCGCGCAAAGGCGCAAAGGCGCAAAGAAAAGCACGCCACCTTTGCGCCTTTGCGCCTTTGCGTCAAAAATCCCAGTGAACTATTGATTGGTTTGGCAAGCGTGGGGCTGGCGGCTTTGGCACTGGTGGCGTTGTTTGGCTATTTGCGGTCGGCGTATGCCTGGCCGGAGCGGGTGGTGATGGGGGAAGAAACGGCCGTTTCCTCCCCCATCAACGCCCAATTCGACACCCTCTTCCGGCTGCGTGGCTACGAAATCCAGCAAAGCGAAGTCGAAGCGGGCGGTTTTGTGGACGTAGACCTCTACTGGGAAGTGATGGGGCAGCCGCCTGGCAACTTCCTCATGTTTCTCCACCTCATTGACAGCGTGGGCACCGTCGCCGCCCAGCGTGACACCCACCCCGGTTTGGGCAACTACCCCACCAGCCTGTGGCAACCGGGCGAACAATTTAAAGATTCAATCCGCATTTACCTGCCAGAGGGAACCTACACCCCAGAAACAGTAACGCTGATGCTCGGTTTTTACGCCCCGGTGGAGGGGTATCGGCTGGGCATTACCGCTACGGACGGGACGAGCTTGGGGGACGCGCTAACGCTGGGGCAGGTGGTGGTCAAGCCTGCCGCCATTGCCGCCGCTGCCGATTACCCCAACCCGCTGGCGCAAAACTTTAATGATGAACTGCTGCTGCAAGGCTACAGCTACAGCACGCAGCAGCCGCTAGTTGATAATCAGTTAACGATTACCCTGTATTGGCAGGCATTGCCAGCCCTGAGCCATGACTATATTGTTGCGGTAGAGCTTTTGGACGCAGCTGGGCAGGTGCAGTTGGCACACCAAAGTCGTCCAGCACAGGAGGGTTCTCCCACGACTCAGTGGACACCGAACCAGCACGTTAAAGATCAGCAACTCATAGACCTGAACGGATTACCGCCGGGAATTTATTCAATTCACGTTGCCTTAATAGACGCTGAAAGCCAAACCCGTCAGAATATAGTCGGGGATGATGGCCGTTGGATAAATAACTACTTGGCGTTAGCCAATGTCAAGGTCTTAGCCAGTAATCAGTAACGGGGTCGTTTGTTGGTGTTGTGTGGCGACGTGGAAACTGGTTGCTAAATTCGCATTGATCAGCAGGACAATCAACCGCTTACGAATTGGTGCTGTCGTTTTTCTCTTGCTCCTAACTGGGGCACTTTATCTTTGGTTTCCTTTTGTGGCGTTGGGGTGGAGCGAGCTACCTTTCCCTGGCTTTGTGCTGGATCCTAATTTGGTGGTCAACGATTCTGGTGAGGCTTATTGGGCCGGCCGTCAGATGCAGCCCATGTTGTCGTATCCCGAAAGGCTGATGGCGGTTGACGGGGTACCGATTCATACCAATGAGGCATTTCGGGCGTGGTTGGGGAAAACGGCCGTTAATGAAAAACACCACTTCACCTTCGCCCAGCCACAAAACAGCCGCATCGCCCCCGATCCTGCGCTTCCCTCTGAACGTACCGTTGAAATCACCCTCGTCAAAATAGACCGCGAAAGTATGTGGCGGCAATTCTGGCTGCTCTACCTCACCGGCATCGGTGTTCTCACCGTTGGCTCTTGGACCTTTCTCGTGCGCCCTCGCTCCCGTCCCGCTCAGCTATTTGCCGCCTTTGCCGCTGCCGCAGCCGTTACCGTTGGTGGGTTGTTCGACCTCATTACTACGCAGCAGTTTATCCGGCTGTGGCTGGTGGCCGTTTCACTCACCGGCACCCTCAACATGATGCTGGCACTGCAATTTCCCCACCCCATTGCCCTGCTGGGGTGGCGGCCACGGCTTAGATGGCTCGCATTGCTGCCCGGTGTTTTGGTTGCGGCCTGGGGGCAGCTTTGGCTCCACCATCCCACAGATCCGTGGGCCTATGTATCCACTTGGCGTGCTGCCTACTTGCTCAATGCGGTAGTCATCATCGGTTCGCTGCTCATCATGGCCTATCGTGGCTTTCGCTCTCCCGCCCCCATTGTGCGGCAGCAGGGGCGCATCATTTTGCTGGGAGCTGTCTTGGGGTTTGGTCCGGTTCTTATCTTTCTGATGGTGGCTGCCGTTGCTATTTCTCCGCCAGATTGGTTTGACCCCACCTTTTTTATTCCCCCCTTTGTCATTTATCCCCTGTCCATTGGCTACACCATCGTCCGCTTTGGGCTGCTGAA
>JAGQGA010000830.1 GCA_020432595.1 Anaerolineales bacterium
TCGAAGCCGAAATTGCCCGCCTTGCCGCCGAACCCATTACCCAGGCCGAACTGGACAAGGCGCGGAAGCGTGCCAAAGCCCAGTTTGTCATGGCCGGGGAAAGCATTTCCGGCATGGCACAGCTTTTGGGCGTGGCCGAAGCGGTCACGGGGGATTACTGCTGGTATGAAAACACGCTAGAACAGCTTGCCACCGTCACCCTCGACGACATCGAGCGCGTCCGCCAAACCTACCTGCGTAAGCAAAACCGGACGGTGGGCATTTATGAGCCGGAGGCAGCGGGTGAGGATGAAGAAGAATAGGACGCAGATTTGCCTGATTGGCCTGATGGATTTGATTGATCAGGAAAATCAGGCAAATCTGCGTCCCATTGATTTAGAAGATTAAGGGGGCGTTGGTTTGAAAATTGTGTGGATTGGCCTGCTGGCCGGATTGCTGTTAGGGTGCGGGGGTGAACGGGTGGTTGAGCAAGAGACAGGGGGGAAAACGGCCGTTTCTCTCCCCATTGCCCCAACCAGCCGCGCCAATGCTGATGTCGTCCACGTCCGCGCCGTTGCCACCGCTACGGACACCTGGATCTTCCACGTCACCGTCACCCACCCCGACACCGGCTGGAACGATTATGCCAACGGCTGGGATGTCGTTTTGCCCGATGGCACCGTCATTTTGCCCAACCCCGCCGACGAACCCTTTACACGCCTACTGCTCCATCCCCACGAAACGGAGCAACCCTTCACCCGCAGCCAAAGCAACATTGTCATCCCCGCCCACATCACCACCGTCACCGTCCGCGCCCACGACCTGCTCGATGGCTTTGGCGGCAAGGAGGTCGTAGTGGATTTGGCGCAGGCGGCAGGTGATGATTTTGAAGTTGAAAGATAGCGATTGGAGATTGGGGATGAGAGATTAACCAATCTCCAATCCCCAATCTCCAACCCCCAAGCTCCATGTTTTTTCGCAGCTTTTCCACCTACTTTGATGAAGAAGAACGCCGCCTGGTCGTACAGTCGTTTGTGATTGGCGTGGCCGTATGGGCGGTGGTGTTTGGGTTAAAAACGGCCGTTCACTGGCTCTTTCACCAAACCCTCCACCTGCTCGAAACCGGCCCCTCGCCCCTGCTAACCATCCCCATTTTGCTGCTCGGTGCCCTCATCGTCGCCGCCATTGCCCGCACCCAAGCCACCATCATCCACTACCGCGACGGCGACGGCCACCTGCACGAACTGCTCGATGTCGAAGGGGACGGGCTGGAACGCGCCATTTCCCTCTAC
>JAGQGA010000831.1 GCA_020432595.1 Anaerolineales bacterium
CCCATGCACGCCGAAATGCAGCGGATGCAGCGGCTGGTGGATGATTTGCAGACGCTTTCGCGGGTGGAGGCGGGGGCGATTGAGATGCAAAAACGGCCGTTTTTCCTCCGTCGAACTGTGCAGCAAGTTTTAACGCAGCTCCAACCCCAGCTTGTGGCGGGGCAGCTACAGGTTGTGGTGGAAGGAAAGGAACCCCCCATTTTTGTTCACGCCGACCCCGACCGCACTGCTCAGGTGCTGCTCAACTTGCTCAGCAATGCCATCCGCTACACGCCGCCCCACGGCACCATCACTATTCACCTTAGCCGTAGCGAGCAATTTGCCCATGTGGCCGTCCGCGATACCGGCAGCGGCATCCCCACCGACGCGCTTCCCTTTCTGTTTGAGCGTTTCTACCGGGTTGATCATTCCCGCGCTCGCAAAAGTGGCGGCAGCGGCATTGGCCTCGCCATCGCCCGCCGCCTTGTCTGGGCGATGGGCGGCGATATGACCGCTCACAGTGAGGGCCTGAGTCAGGGCAGCACCTTTACCTTTACCTTGCCGCTGGCAAATGAACAATCCTAGCCGCCCAGTGCCGATCTTTTTTTACAACGACCACTCTAATTTTAAGTCGCGGGCTTGCTGGATATACGCTTCAATGTGGTTGCAACAAATCTGGTACATATCTTTTTGTTGTTGCCAAGCCTGGAACCAGGCCACAATTTCCGCCAATGCCTCTTCCCAACTGTACACGGGTCGCCAGTTGAGCCGGGCGGCGGCTTTGTCCCAACTAAGCCGCAGGAGACCGGTTTCGATTTTGGGTAGATAGTCGGGGTTGGCGTGGAGAAAACGGCCGTTTCCCCACAGCGCAATCAGCGTCTCTGCCACCGCCTGCGTCGTAATCCCCTTTTGCTCCAGCGGGCCAAAGTTCCACGCCTCAGCAAAGGCGGCTCCCTCATGCAGCAGCTTGGCCGCCAGCCACAAATAGCCGCTTAGCGGTTCCAGCACGTGCTGCCAGGGGCGCACGCTGATGGGGTTCCGCACCTCAATCGGCTGCCCCGCCATCAATGCTTTCATGCAGTCCGGCACCAGCCGATAGTCGGCAAAGTCGCCTCCGCCAATGACGTTGCCCGCCCGCGCTGAGGCAATAGCAACCCCATGTTCACCATAGCGGTGGGCGGGAAAGTACGTTTCGCGGTAGGCGGTAATGGCAAGTTCGGCCATCGCTTTGCTGGCGCTGTAGGGGTCATGG
>JAGQGA010000832.1 GCA_020432595.1 Anaerolineales bacterium
TGCGACTTGTTACTTGCAGGCAAAGGAATGCGGCTTTGTGACCACGTTCAGTATAACTTGATCCCGACGCGGTTATTAAACCCGACGCTGCTGGCGTGGCGTCGGGTTTCTTTGTCCATAGAGGTTCTGATGGCTTTCGAGGTGTGGCTGGTTTTTGTGGTGACGGAGTTTTTGCTGTCGTTGGTGCCTGGGCCAGCGGTGCTGCTGTGGTGGGGAATGGGCTGCGCTTTGGGGCGCGGCGCAGCAACTGGAATGCGCTGGGAATCTTGTTTACCAATGCGTGTTATTTTGCGCTGTCGGCGCTGGGGTTGGGGGCACTGCTGCTGGCATCGCGGGGGATGTTTACGGCCGTTAAATGGTTGGGCGTTCTTTATCTGGTCTACATTGGTTTGCACATGATTCATGAGGGGAATAAGGGTGGGGAAACGGCCGTTTCTGCGCCTGCCATCCACCGCACCCCGTGGCAGCACTTTGTCCAAGGTGCCTTGCTGCAAGCGGGCAACCCGAAGGCAATTCTCTTTTTTGTGGCGCTGCTGCCCCAGTTTGTGTCGCTGGAAACGGCCGTTGCGTCCCAATTCCTCATCCTCGGCCTCAGCTCAATCATTGTTGAAGCCTTTGTTCTCTTTTGCTACGGCACCATTGCCGAACGTGCCAGCCAACTGCTGATCCACGAACGTGCCATTCGCTGGCAAAACTGGCTTAGTGGGGTGCTGCTCATTGTTGCAGCCGTTGGTCTGGCACTTATCCAAGAGGGATAGCCTGCGTGAAATTTGCGGCGTTTTTGCCTACAATACGGAGCATACTCGGCCTGTGACCGCGTATATTTTTAAAGAGAGATGCTATTTGATTCCGTGTTAAGACAACCGCTACAAACCTACGCCATTTTGCGCCAGATTGCCCGTACCATCAATACCGCCTGGGATCTCGACTCAACCCTTGACCACATTGCCCGCAAGACCACTGAAATCATGGGAGTAGATACCTGCAACATTTATCTAATGGATCCCGACCAGCGCACCTTGCGATTGCGGGCGACCACCGGGCTGGCAATGCGGGCGTTGGGTCGTGCCACGCTGACGGTGGGCGAAGGGATGACCGGCCATGCGGTGGCGCAAAAAGCCCCGCTTTTCGCCTCGGAAGCACGCCGCGACCCCCACTTTAAGTGGGTAGAACACACCGAAGAGCGCATGTTTCATTCTTTGTTGGCCGTGCCGCTGCTGCTTGAAGATCA
>JAGQGA010000833.1 GCA_020432595.1 Anaerolineales bacterium
AACCCACTGCTGCTGCTGCCGAAAAAGCTGGACGATGGTGCTAAACAGACGCTGCTGCCCGGCCTGCCCACCCAGGTCTGGGATGTCCAAAACCGGCCGTTCCAGCAGCCGCCCAATGTCGGGCACCACCGTTTGCAGCACACTCACCGCCAGATCATCCAGCTTGGTGGAGAGCACTAACCGGCGCACCACGTCACGCCAAAGCTGGTAGGGTGAGCCGCTGCGGTTTTCCACCGCTTGCCCGGTTAGCACCAGTGCCCCCTGCACCAACGCCTGGGTGCGTACCTCATCCAGCAGGCGCGATTTGCCCACGCCGCTTTCGCCCCCAATCAGCCAAGCGGAGCCACGCCCGGCCTGGGCTTCCTGAATTGCTTGCAGCAATTGGCTCATTTCGGCTTTGCGCCCGACAAATTGCGCCGCTTGTAAAAAGCTCTCGCGGACCGCTTCGGTTTCATCTGGCACCTGCTCGCCAATGGCGCGGCTGAGGGCAATGATGGTGGCCTGGGCGTTGGGGAACCGCTGCTCTGGCTTTTTTGCCAGCAAACGGCCGATCACGCGACGCAGTGGCTCTGCAATGGGCAGCTTGGTCAGGTCAGGTGCATCAAACAGCACTTGCTCAATAAAATCGGGGTGAAGGTAGTCGAAGGGATGCTCACCGGCAAACAGGCGATAGGCCAAGACACCAACAGAGTAGAGGTCTGACGCTTCGGTGGCAGACTTCCCATCCAGAACTTCGGGAGCAACATAGAGCCAACTGCCAACCGACTCGTTGGCATCTTCCTTGGCTGAGGCCAGCCCAAAGTCAAGAACGCGCACGGCACCATCTGTAACCAGCACATTTTCTGGCTTAAGGTCACGGTGCAGGATGCCGCGCCGGTGCAAGTAGACCAGGGCTTCGAGCATTTGGCGGATGAGGTGGATGCGGGTAACGGCCGTTGTGCCTTCTGCTGCTGCCAGTAGGGGCTTTGCCTTGTCCAAATAGGTCATGGCAAAATAGGGTTGCTGTTGGGTGTCAAACCCGTAATCCAGTACGCTGATAATATTGGGGTGGCGCAGTGAGGCCAGCGTTTTGAATTCGTGTGCCAGCGCCAAGCGCAAATTGCGCTGGGTGCGGGAGAGGGTGAGGTTGGCGTAGCTGCCTTGGGGCTGTTCGGTTGGCAGCAGCACCCATTTGAGGGCAACGGTGTTGCCGGTTAG
>JAGQGA010000834.1 GCA_020432595.1 Anaerolineales bacterium
ACACCAAAATCAAGTACCACCACCCGGTCAGAAATATCCATCACCAAACCCATGTCATGCTCGATCAACACAATGGTAACACCACGGCGCTCATGAATATCAAGAATAAAACGCGCCATGTCTTCTTTTTCTTCGACATTCATACCAGCCATTGGCTCATCTAGCAGCAACAGCTTGGGTTCCAAAGCCAAGGCTCGTCCAAGCTCCACGCGCTTACGTAAGCCATAGGGCAACGCTCCCACTACCGCCTTGCGAATGTGGGCAATTTCCAAGAAGTCTATAATTTCTTCAATAAATTCCCGATGTTCGACTTCTTCACGCAGCGCTCGCCCCCAAAACAACATGCTATCAAGCATGGTTTGTTTCATGTGGATGTGACGCGCGGCCATCAGGTTATCGAGGGTACTCAAACCTGTGTAAAGGGCAATATTCTGAAATGTTCGGGCAATACCGAGGGAAGCAATATTGTGAGGGGGGATTTTGGTTACGTCCTGATCCAGGCCATTTCCCTTATAGAGGATACGACCTTTTTGGGGACGATAAAAGCCGCTACAGCAATTCAACATTGACGTTTTGCCGGCTCCATTTGGGCCAATAATCGCACGAATTTCGCCTTGCCGTACATCAAAACTGACATTTGAAATAGCAGCGTTTCCGCCAAAGCTTAGGGACACATTTTCAACGCTAAGGATGGTGGGATCAGAACTCATCTTTCCTTGCTTTTTAAAGGGGAGCGTAACCTAGCTCGCCATTCTCCTCTTCAATCCAGGTAATTATTTAGCCAGGGTTGCACAATGGCAGGCTACTCCAACTATACAAACGTAACATAAGACAATCGTTTCTGCAACTGGTACGGGAGCATTTCAGTTTAGGGGCAAATGATAAGCTTGTTCCCAAGCCGCATCAAAGCCTTGGCTCATCACCGCAGCCCGAATAGGCAAAAGCCGCTCCGCCCCAGAACGACTCCAGCGCATGCCCGGTCCATCAAAGCGAGCCTTGAATTGCTTACACCCACTCTCCACCATCCCACTGCCAATCGGGTAGCCAGCCAGTTGTTGCTCTTGGTATGCCATGCGTGTCTGGTTGTTGGCAAAATAACCCGCTTCCGCTTCGAGGGCATCAGCCACAGCAGGTGACTTTTCGGCAGCACATGCCTCTAAATGGGCAGCAATAG
>JAGQGA010000835.1 GCA_020432595.1 Anaerolineales bacterium
CATTCGCTCTCGCACAGACACTAATTGCCTGGATGTTACTTTCAATCCCTCTAAGGCTACAACGGCCGTTCTGACGGCGTTTTTGCTAGTTGTATGTGGCGGTGGCTCAGATGAGTGTTTCAATCCCTCTAAGGAGCCAACGGCCGTTCTGACCGGCAGCTTTCATTAATTTCCTTGGCCGTGAGGTCGAGTTTCAATCCCTCTAAGGAGCCAACGGCCGTTCTGACAATACGTTCCCGATGGAGTGCTGCCACAAGGCAACTGTGTTTCAATCCCTCTAAGGAGCCAACGGCCGTTCTGACGACATGGGAAAATGGTACTGTCCGCACTGCATCTACCACGTTTCAATCCCTCTAAGGAGCCAACGGCCGTTCTGACAGATCGATGGCGAAGCCGACTGTTATGTGTGGTCAGTTTCAATCCCTCTAAGGAGCCAACGGCCGTTCTGACCTAAAAAAAAATATTTTATAACTGAATACAAAAGAGTTTCAATCCCTCTAAGGAGCCAACGGCCGTTCTGACGCTAAATTTTTTTTACAGTTTTCTGGAGGAAAAGTTTCAATCCCTCTAAGGAGCCAACGGCCGTTCTGACAAATCTGATACAAGACCATTTAAACACTACGTTTTTGTTTCAATCCCTCTAAGGAGCCAACGGCCGTTCTGACGAGCTTTCTTTTATAGCCTAGGCTATTGGGCTGCTCGTTTCAATCCCTCTAAGGAGCCAACGGCCGTTCTGACATTTTCTTTGTTGAGAATCTGCCAAGCACCGACCAACAAGTTTCAATCCCTCTAAGGAGCCAACGGCCGTTCTGACACGTCCCTGTTGGTGACTGCAACAGTGCAACTCTGTGTTTCAATCCCTCTAAGGAGCCAACGGCCGTTCTGACTAGGCGCCATCGTCAGTAGTTCGGCCACCATTAATTGTTTCAATCCCTCTAAGGAGCCAACGGCCGTTCTGACGCGAATGGTCGATATGAAGCAAAAGAGGTTACAGTTGGTTTCAATCCCTCTAAGGAGCCAACGGCCGTTCTGACGCTTTCTTGTCAGATGTATCAGCGTAGTGCTGATTTGGTTTCAATCCCTCTAAGGAGCCAACGGCCGTTCTGACCGATATGCGGGCAGCCGCTCCAGAATGGGTATGTTTGGTTTCAATCCCTTTAAGAAACCAACGGC
>JAGQGA010000836.1 GCA_020432595.1 Anaerolineales bacterium
CTGCGGCTACAGTCGCACAAAACGGTCTACAACTACGCCGCCCAATTTATCGAAGACGACTTTTTGCGCCGCTGCTTCTCCTTCCACCCGCTATTGGTGGGCGGCAACCCGTTTGACACCACCTCTATCTACGCCATGATCCACTATTTGGAGCGGGAATGGGGCGTTTATTATGCAATGGGTGGCACGGGGGCGTTGGTGCAGGCGTTGGTGCGGTTGATTGAGGAGCTAAACGGCCGTTTTCACTACAACACCTCCGTCTCCGAAATCCTCATCGAAAACCGCCGCGCCGTCGGCATTCGTCTGGCTGATGGCACCATCCATCGCGCCGACCACGTCATCTCCAACGCCGATGTCGCCTTCACCTACAAAAACCTCATCGCCCCCCAACACCGCAGCCTGCGCAACTCCGACTTCCGCTACGACAAGCTCACCCGTTACTCCATGTCCCTCTTCGTCATCTACTTTGGCACCAAACGCCGCTACAACACCGGCAAGCTGGCCCACCACAACATCATTCTGGGTGAACGGTATCGCGGGTTGCTCACCGACATCTTCAAAAATAAGGTGCTGTCCGACGACTTCTCCCTCTACCTCCACATGCCCACCCTCACCGATCCCAGCATGGCTCCCGATGGGCATGAGGCATTCTACGTCCTTTCCCCCGTCCCCCACCTCGGCGGCGATATTGATTGGACAACAGCCGCCAAGCCCTACCGCGATGCGATTATGCAGTTTTTGGAAGACAACTATCTGCCCGATTTGCAGGAAAATATCGTCGCCGAGCACTACATTGACCCGCTGCACTTCCAAAACACGCTCAACAGCCAAATGGGATCGGCTTTCTCGGTCGAGCCAATTTTGACGCAATCGGCCTGGTTCCGTCCCCACAACCGTTCCGAAGATGTGGACAACCTTTACTTTGTGGGCGCAGGCACCCACCCTGGCGCAGGGCTGCCCGGCGTGCTGTCGTCATCCAAAATTGCGGAGGATTTGATTCGGCAAAGTGGTCAGAGGGAAGGGGTGGAAACGGTCGTTTCCACCCTCGCACTGGCTTAGCTAACAGAAGTTCAACTTTCCCAAAGAAGTTGAACTTCTACACCAAGTTTGTCTGTTATAATGTTGGCAAATGTTACCAAGCACAAGTGAGGTAAAAATGAATCCACAAG
>JAGQGA010000837.1 GCA_020432595.1 Anaerolineales bacterium
CAGGCACCATTCGCCGCAAATGCAGGAAGCCAACGGCCCTTTAAACGTCCAGTGGAACTGTACGGCCCAATCATCATCAGCGCGGATAATATGGCCGGGCGGAACACCCTCTTTGTCAACAACCTTGGCCGAAATAGAGCCGGTGAGCGGCGTGCCGGTAGGAATCGTAATCTCAAACATGGTTACCTCCAGATAACTAATAAACCTGTTTTCTTTTTTGCTGATGGGGCCCGCATCAGCTAACTTGTGCTTATTAAACACAGCAGGAATTAATTGAAACTGTTCTGGCAATTAATTTGGGGGGAATTTTAATTAAGTAGGGGCGTATTGCATACGCCCTTCATAGACAAATTGGGCGTATGCAATACGCCCCTACGGCACTTCGTAGACAAAAAAGAGGGGAGTGGCATACGCCCCTTCGATAAATTCCATGTTGCCATCGGGGAACTGCGCCTGAATGGCACTAATCTCGCCAGAGCGTTCGGGCAGAACGATAAAGACGCGGTGGGGCGTGGCTGGCGGTGGCAGGGAAAGGGCATCTGTATCTACGTCATACAAATTAGTGCCGGCCGTAAACTCCCGTGCCAAAAACGGAATGGTGGGGAAGCTGACATACATGCTGGGGGAGCCGTAAAAATAGGCTGTCCAATCGCCGCCGAGGGTGTTGAGGTAGTCGGCCATCTCGTCGGCGATCTCGGTGTTGCGGTCGGCAAAGGTGGGTGGGGTGGCGGTGCGGTAGGTGCCAAAGTAGAAGGTGAGGTCGCGGACGGTGAGGAGGAGGAGTAGAAGGAGGAGAATGAGGAATTGGGGGTTGAGAATTGAGAATTGAGAATTGGGAATTGAGAATTGGGAATGGGTCGGCCAGAGGAGGGTGAGGAGTTGGTTGAGGCCAACGGCCGTTAATAGCATTAGGGCAGGCAGGGCAATGAGCAGCCGGTGGGCGTTGGGTGGGTTGTCCAGCAGTGCGCCCGCAAAAATGACGGTGACGGCGACCCAGATGAGCAGCAGTTGGTGGCGCAGTTGGCGGAAGTTGAAAACGGCCGTTATCACCCCCACCACCAGCAGCACCGACGGCACAAAACCGATCAGCGGCACCATCGGCCGGTACGACGGGCTGGTGTCGAGCGTGGCCGTGTAGCCCAGTGCCGCCTGCCAAAACTGCTGGG
>JAGQGA010000838.1 GCA_020432595.1 Anaerolineales bacterium
TACACGGCGCAGCTTTACCGCACCATCATTGACGAGCTTTACCTGGATGAGTGGAAGGAGATTGTGAAGGGGAAACTGGATAGTCTACAGGGAATCATGGAGGTGGTGCAGGAGAATCTGTCTATTTCCTGGTCAACTTTTTTAGATGTGGTGCAGTTGGTTGGCTGGATGGTGCTGCTCATTGGCTATTTTGTGCTGTTTTATTTGGACGTGCTGCAATATGCGCCATAGGACATCTGGGTTCTTCATGGGGTTGGTAAATTTGGTGCGTGGTGCGTGGTGCGTCAAAATGCCTATTGGTTACGCACTACGTACCACGTGAAAGTCGGCCGATACCAGGAATTCCCAGGAGCCAAGATTTGTTTCAGAACCGTAAGAACGGTTGTAAGCTGCTTTCGCTATCTTAATGACCAGACAGACAACTCCTTATCTCTTCTTCCTGTAAAGCGCCACGCTGGTTCCCTCCTTCCCAGCGTGGCGTTTTCCTTTTATCCAGAATGCACCAACGGCCGTTTACGCCAGCTAAACAACCCGTTGACAATGGCTACCCCTAGCAAAATTAGCACTAGTGCGATGATGACCTGCGGCGTGATGGGTTCGCCCAGCAGGAGTGCCCCCATTAGCACGCCGGCAATGGGGATGATGTAGATGCTGAGGGCAGAGAAGCTGGCTCCGATGGCATCTATGAGGTAGTAGTAGACTAAAACGGCCGTTAAGCTTACCGGCAGTGCCGAAATCAGCAGGGCGGTGATGGAGCGCAGGCTGGGGTGGAGGGCGAGCGGGTCTTCCACGGTAAAGGCCAGGAGGATGAGCAAAACGGCCGTTGCTGCATATTGCCCCGTCACAATTTCCAGCGCACGCAACTGCGGTGGCACCGCTCGCTGGCGCGATGCCCGCAAATAGCTGCGTGACAAAATCGCCCCAATGGCATAGCTAACCGCCGCCGCCGTGACCATCAACTGCCCTGCGATGCTCCCACCCAGCCCACTCAGGGCGTCGGGACCAATCAACACCACAATCCCCAGCAGCCCCAGCCCAATTCCCAGCAGTTTGGGCGGCGTGAGCCGCTCGTCGTCAGTGAAAAAGTGCGCTAGCAGCAGGGTGAAAAAGGGCATGGTGGAGACCAAAATGGAGGCCAGCCCGCTGTCAATGGTAAGCTGCCCC
>JAGQGA010000839.1 GCA_020432595.1 Anaerolineales bacterium
ACGATTGCCGCCGGGGCATGGACAAACAATCTGCTGGCGCATTTTGGCCGCCAGATTCACCTGACGGTGACGCAGGAACAGGTGGCTTACTACAACACGCCCCATGCGGCCGACTTTATGCCAGATCGCTTTCCGATTTGGATTTGGCTCGATGAGCCGTGCTACTATGGCTTCCCGGTATATGGCGAGGCGGGGCCGAAGGTGTCGCAGGATGTGGGGGGGCGGGTGGTAACGGCCGATTCGCGCAGCTTTGAGCCAGACCCAGTGTACCAGGCGCGGCTGGATGCGTTTGTGCAGCAGCATTTGCCGACGGCGTTTGGGCCGCCGATTTTGCTGAAGACGTGTCTCTACACCATGCCGCCTGACCGCGACTTCGTGCTGTCGCCACTGCCTGATCACCCGAATGTGACGGTGGCGGTGGGGGCGGCCCATGCGTTTAAGTTTTCGTCGTTTATGGGGCGGGTGCTGAGTGATCTGGCGATTGATGGGGCGACGAGGCATGATATTGGCGGGTTTGAGGTCGGCCGGCCGATTTTGTATGAGGAAAACCCGGTGCTGAATTTTATGACGTGAGAAAATTGGGACGCAGATTTACCTGATTTTCCTGATCAGGTGAATCAGGAGAATCAGCGTCCTATTTTTGAGGAGGAAGGTATGAGGTTGGGGTCTTTTCGGGGGTTAACGGCCGTTTTCGCCATCACCGCTGGTCTAGCCGCACTGCTCAGTTTGGGGGTGGGGTTGGCCGGGGTCAACTATGATTTTGATGTGTTCTCCGATAGTTCTTCGCTAATTGCGGCGGGAACGGCGGCAGCGGGGTTCATCCGCTGGAGCTATTGGCTTAATATGGTGGGCAACTATCTGTTTATGCTGCCGCTGGCACTGCTGCTTTACCAGTGGGCAAAAGCGACTCAGCCAGAGTTTGCCCGGCTGTTTACAGCAAGCGGGTTTGTCTATATTTTGCTGGGGGCGGCGGGGTCGGCGATTTTGGCGGCAACGTGGCCGTATTTGATGGAGGAATATGCGGCGGGAACGGCCGTTACCCAACCCATCCTCGTCGCCAACTTCCAACTGGTAACGGCCGTTGCCGAGGCCGGGCTGCACGGCGTGGCGCAAAACCTGGCCGGAAGCATTTGGTTTTGGGGAA
>JAGQGA010000083.1 GCA_020432595.1 Anaerolineales bacterium
AAACCACAGGTGACCATAAGTCGCTATCGCCCCGCTTGCCAGGGGATAGGTGGTGGCTAATACCGTCTTAAATGTGCCTGACAACCCGCTTGACTGGGCACGGCCGTTTTCGGTGGCAAAAATTAGTGCGCCATCGGTCAAATGATCAAACGTACCCTGTTCGATGCTGATGCGCGGCAAATAGGTTAGCTCAGTAAGTGCCTGCGACAGCGCCGATGAATCGGTGCCGCTGGCAAGTTGCCCATATGCTTTGGTAACGGCCGCTATGGACGAAGCCAACCCTTGCCAAGCGGATGAGCCTTGGGTATCAACAGCGCTGTCAACGGTGGGGAAATCCTGCCCATTTAGGTTGAGCAAAACAAAGGCACCCTGTACTTTGCTTGCCATTGCCTGCACAATGGCGGCGGCCGTTTCCGAGGGCAGGGGATAGTCGGTCAGCACAATGTCGGTCGGGGTAGGGTTGAGCAAGGGGGCATTCACCCCCACCGACATTGCCAGATAGAAATTCTGCCCCAGCAGAGCCGCCCCCTGACGCTCCAAATCGTAGGCAGGGTCGTATTGGGTGGCCGGGGCGGTGGCGTTGATCAACTGGTAATCCGCTAATGTGGCATCGGTAAAGACGGTTTGCAGGCTGGGGCCAAGCTGATCAACGGTCGTGCCTAAATCGGCCGGTTGCCACGTCGCACCGTTAAATTGATAGGGCTGCCAACGCATCATGCCGTCAATGGCAACGGCTTTGGCGGTTAAATCAACGGTCATTATTGAGTCGGCGTAGACGGTGCGGGTGATGACGGTCGGCGTGCTGTTGATGTCAACCTCTTCGATGGTGCCGAGGGTGACGGTGCGGTAACTTTGTTCGCCAGCCATGAGGACGGTGGTGGTTGTGCCGGAAATGGGGGCAGATGGGTAAAGGGAGGTGGTGATGAAGCTGTTAACGGCCGTTAAATCCACCGCATTAAACAACGCCACCTCATCCATCAACCCGCTGCTTTCACTGGTCTGAACGTTTGTCAGCCCCCACGCGCCGAGCGATGAATCTACATTGCTTAAGGGGAAACGCTGGCCGCTCACCTTGTCGCCAACGAGCCACGTCTTTTGCATCACGTCCGCCAAATGCCACAGCTCATTTTGGTAGTTGGCATTGCCGCTGCCGGGCGTTTGCCCAGCCAACAGTGCCGTTGCCCCGTGGTGTTCGCTGACCGACAAACCGGTGATGCGGAAGGTGTCGGGGTAGGTTTGAAGCAGGGTCGTGATGCTCGTCCAGTTGGTGGGGTTGTCGCAATAGTTGGCGGCGGCATTGGCTGGGGGCGTGCAGCTATCTTGCTGGCCGTTGACAAACCAGACCACGCGCATTTCGTGGGGGTTGCCCCAGTCGGAAACGGCCGTTTGCAACCGATACGGAATCCGCGCCTGCCAGCCAACCGGCCCGCCCCCCGTCGGGTCAGTCATCTCAATCAGCGGCAAATTGGCAATCCGTTCCCCATTCGGCCCTAAGCGGACGGTCATCGCATATTGATTGGTCACTGTGCTGTCGAGCCACGTTGAAATCGGGGTGGTGGCGGTGATAGTTGGCGTGCCGCTAACCGGCAAGCCGCCGGATGGGTTCGTTGGCGAATAGGGAATAGTGACCTCCAACATCGGCATGAGTTGAATGTCGCCATCGCCATTGCCCAATGCGTTGGGGGTCATGCGCTGGTGCTGGCCGAGGGTGTCTTTATCCGGCCAATCAAGGATGCTGTTTGTCCACCAGAGATGTTGATCATTTAACGGCCGTATTTGCAAATCCACAACGATATTCTGATCCGCTTGCGCGTTGACCAGATCAAGTTTGAACAGGCTGTTGTCGGTGACAACCTGCGAGGCGTTGGGATTGAGGTCAATGCTGTCCGGCACACCGTCGCCGTCGTTGTCAAAATCATACACATCCGGCACTTCATCCGCGTCACGGTCAAGGCAAGGGATGTCGGCGTATTCGGGATCGGTGTCTACGATAACGCCATTACTGGTATCGCTGCGGGTGTAACATTCCGCGCCGTCGTCGAGGCCATCCCCATTGCTGTCGGGGTTAAGCGGGTCGAGTGTCCAGGTGCCGAACCATTCAAAGGAAGCCACTTCACGGCCGTCGCTGATGCCGTCGCCATCCGTATCTACTTTTTCGATATTGGTGCCGATCTGATACCGCTCCACGTTGTCGGTCAGGCCATCGCCATCACAATCGCTTGTGGCGGTGATGATGCAGGTGGAGGACAGGGCTGGTGCCAATGAGGGCATAGCCGGTGGCAAATTGGCTGGCAGTGTTGTCGCTGGTAGCGTGGCTGCCTCCTGTGCCTGGGTAAATTCGGCTTGGCGAGTTAACTGCCGCTCGTTGAAGGCGTTGATTTGTTCGTTTTGGGCGTAGACTTGTTGCGCCTGTAGCAATGGGGAGGCAAGCATAGAGGCCACAAGGGTCAGGTTGAGGGCAACGCGCACTTCATGGCGACGGCCATGGGCAACCAGCAGCGCCCCGCCAGCCAACAAAATGAGCAGGAGGCCACCGTTTACGCCCGTCTGCTGCCACGTTTCAGCGGAGAGATTGCCGAAAACGGCCGTTGCCAGCGTTTGTGCTGACCCTAGCGGATCCTGGAACCAGCTATTTGCCACGACTCCTTCTGCTGGTTGCGACCAATCGCTGTAAGCAGTTGTGATTTCGGCCGAAACCCACTCGCTGTCACCCGTCTGCGCCGAAAACTCAAGCTGAACAATTTGGAGCATGGGCAGCTCACGACCATCTGCACCCTTGTAGACCCAAATCTCGCCGCGCCCACTCATGTCAACATAGTTTTGGGCAAGTTGTAAGGTGATACCGGGCGGCAGTTCGCCGCTGCGGATTAACTGCTCTTCCAATTGGTCGCGTATCGCCACGGCATATTTTTGACCATTAACATCGAATTGGTAGCGGGTGATGTTGCTGGTGAGAGACACGGGAAGAAGGGCAGAGGGAAACGTGTCATCAGCCAGTGGGCCATGGGCGATCTGTACGTTCTCTGCGGCTGCTAGAAAACCCATCGGATCATTACTGGGGGCAAAGAGTTCAGTCGCCAATTCCACCTCTGTCCATTCAGCAGCTTCGTCGAGACGGCCGTAACCGCGCCCATCCTCAATTTTGATTTGCAGCGCCGGATTATTGGCCGCACTGATTTGCAAGGTCATGCTGTCGGCAGGAACATCCACTTCGCCGCTGATCTTGTGTGTTTCGACACGCGGCGTGCGCCCCACATTTTCCAGCAGCAGCGTCGGATGATAGGTTTGGACAATGGTTGATTCGTAGCGATATTGACCGCTGTTATTGGCCTGCGCGATGGCCTGCGCGACTTGCTGGCGTGCTGTTGACGGGACTGTTTTTGCCATAACGGCCGGCAGAGCTTGAGACAAGGCGAGTACTACCAAGCCTGTAAACAAGCAAATAATGATGACTCTGTTCTTTGAGGTATGTTTTTGTGACATCTACAAGCTCCTGTTGAATAGATATCCAGTTTTATATAACCTAGCCTGGACAAGCCAGAACCAAAATATTTCACGCAAAGGCGCAAAGGCGCAAAGACGCAAAGATTTTTCCCTTAGCATCTTTGCGCCTTTGCGTGCCAAAACTTCTTGTTTTATGTACAAAAATCTCATCGTTAAGGTACTAGGGTCACACCTTTGAATATGATAACGGCCATTGCAAATTAGTTGCATTGATTTTTGATAGTACTTGTTTACCAGAGATATCATTGTCTGGTATCAAAAAGGGTTGTTGCTCATGAAATCGCATCTGTCGCCAGCGATGTTGAAGGCCATAATGGTATTGTTCAAGCCGGTCGCATCCCCCATTGCCATGTGCGCTACGGCGTGCCGGGAACAATCGCAAAGTCAAACTCGCCAACCTCATTGGAATAGGCGGTTGTGGTGCCACCACAGGTAGCACGGTTGATGTAAAAATAGTTGGTGCCGACGGTACCCAGCCTGCCTGCCAACGTCTGCGTTAAGCTACCTGTTGTGTAAGTAGCCGACCCCGTCGGGGTGAAGTAGGGTGTTGTGCTTTCAAAGATGTCATAGGTACAGCTTGAGTTGGCACTGCTCCAAGCCAGCGAGGCATCGGTTGTGGAAACGGCCGTTATTTCCACCCCCCACAGCTCATACGCCCCAACATCACAAGCCAGACCCTGCGGCCGCGCCACGCCACGCTGATCACCGCTACCTGCGCCAAAGGTTGGCGAGCCAACAGCCGCAGCACAGACCGCAGCATCCCCAGCGTCAAGTGCCGCACTGTTCGCGCTGATCGCCATCGTCTTGCTAGCCCCGCCGTTGTCAGCAAGCGGCCGCAAATCAATTTCAACGGCCGTTTTTTGCGTAGCATTGTCGCAACTGCCATCCGTGTCTAGGTTAAAAGCATTAGCACTAAGGGTTCCGCCATTGGTCAAGCAATCGCCCCCGCTTGTGCTGCCCGCAACGATACTGTTGAAAAGGGTTGTCTGGTTGGCATTGTTGTAAATGCCACCCCCGCTAACCCCCTCGTTAGCCGAGAGGATGCTGTTAATGATGGTCGTCGTCCCCGCATTCCAGATGCTGCCGCCATTCGCCCCAGCCGTATTAGCGTAGAAGGTGCTGTTGGTGACTGTCAAGCTGCTGGCGGCTTGGTTGATGTTTATGCCCCCACCATTTTTTGTGGCCTGGTTCCCGGAGAAGGTGCTGTTGGTGATGTTCATTGAGGATGCACCATAGATAAAGAGCGCACCGCCACCAAAGGTAAAGGAGGTTGATCTGTTATCAATAAAGCGGCTGTTTGTGATCGTCGCAGAGCCTGTGCTGGCGACTGCGCCGCCGCTGCCTGAGGACGTGTTGGCTTGAAAGGTACTGTTTTCCACCGTCAACATGGCTCCGACCCCGTTGAAGATCGCCGCACCTATTATCCCACCGTCTGTTGTATTGTTCAGAAAAAGCGCGTCGTTAACCGTCAACGTCGCTTCATTATTAATGCCCCCGCCTCCGAAGATGGTCGTTCGGTTGCCCTCAATAGTGCATGACGTTACCGTCAACGCCCCTGCCCGATTGCGGATGCCGCCCCCTTTTTCGGCCGTGCTGCTGGAGACCGAACAGTTTGCTAGAGTTACCGTGCCGCCGTTGTTATACACCACGCCACCACCGGCCGGGTCTGGCAGCCCCAAACCATTCGCCAAATTCAGATTTTGCACGGTAACAGCAACCGCAGCACTGATCGTAAACAGTTGATACGCATCACCACCATCTACGCTGGTGGTCGTGCTGTCGCCGTCAATCGTTATGGCCGTGGTCAGGGCGGGCAAGTTGTCAGTAAGCGCAATGGCGTAATCGCCAGCAAAGGTAATCACGCTCACATCGGCATCGGCGTTGGCGGCGTTGATCGCTTCACGCAGGGTGCAGTCTTGGTTGCCCACGCCCTGACCGAGCAGGTCGCAATAGCCATCGTTGCTGTCAGCAGCGGTATTTACCACAAAGTTAGGGCCGGCCTGTGAAGCCGGTGTGTCAAATTCAAAAGCACCAATATCACAACGTGAGCCGAACGGGCGCGTAATACCGCGCTGGTCTATACCGCCTGTCTCTGCGGTACACGTTGCCGCCGCTGCATTAATCGCAGGACTCAGGCCGGTCAGCGGGAAATTGGGTGTCAGGCCGCCGTTTAGCCCCACTGTCCCCAAAGCCGGATCGCCAGCAACGGCCGTTCCACAACTGCCATCTTCGGCCAGATTAAACAGGTTCGTTGTGAGAGAGGCCTCACAATCGGCGCCACCTGTCGTGTTAGCAATGATGTTGCCAACCATGTGCAGCACGCCGGCAACCGAAGCATGGTTCCAAAGATAGACCGTGCCACCGGTGGAATTCATGTTGCCACTGATGGTGTTGTACTGCAAAGTTGCCGTGCCATCGCGCACAAAAACAGCCGCCCCACGCCCTTGGGCATTGCCACCGCGCAAGGCACTGTTGGCCGTCAAGGTGCTGTTTGTGATTGTCAGGGATCCATTACGCATAAAAATTGCGCCGCCCAGCCCTGCACCATGCCCAGCCCGTGCCTGACCTAGGCCACCTTGTGCACTATTGTTGCTCAGCGTGCTGCGATTAATCACGGCCGTGCCGCCATCAATGAGGATGCCACCCCCTAAACCAGCGGCGCCACCGCCGCCACCACCTTCACTAAAATTATCATCGCAGGCAGGCCCATTGCCACCGCTTGTGCCAAAGGCCCCGCCTGACCCTCCCGTTTGATTGCCACGACCGCCAGCACCGCCCCCGCCACCAAAGCCGCCGGCGCCACCATTGCCCCCGAATAGACTGCCACAATTAAGCGCACCACCACCACCGCCGCCACCAAAGCCGCCGCTGCCGCCATGCCCATTGCCGCCGCCACCGGTTGATTCGCGCCGGCCGCCGCCGCCGCCACCACCACCATCACCGGTGGCATTACCCCCATTCGCGCTGCTATTTGTGCCACCATTCCCACCAGTCGTTGCGCCACCATTTATGCCGCTGGCACTGCCTTGATTGCCACCGCCGCCACCGCCGTTCGCCGGTAAACCAGCCAAGCCGTTGCTGCCATTACCCCCCAGACCGCCACCGCCGCCACCTGCGCCGGGCCCATTTATATTGCCACCATTGCCGCCTTGTGCAAGTCCATTATCTAGCACGAGGTCGTTGAGCGTTAGGTTGCCGCTGCTGCCGATATAAAAAAGACGAAAGGCACTGCCGCTACTACGCCGAATGGTGGAGCCGTTGCCATCAATGGTGAAGGGTGTCGTTGCGCTTAATGCTGTTGGGCCTAGGGGTGATGCTTGCGCGGCCGTAAATTCATAAATACAGCTTGGTGGCAGCAAAATTGTATCGGCGTCTATGTTGCTATTGGCTACAGCAACGGCCGTTGCCAGCGTCGCCGCATCGCCAATGCCAGCAACACATGATTGGGTCAAGTCAATCGAGCCAAACTTTTGCACGCGGTCGTTTAGCCAATCAGTCACCGAAATATTGCCTAGCGTGTCGATTGTCACATCATAGGGTAGGACAAACTCCCCCTCGGCACCGCCAAAAACACCCCATTTGAACAAAAAGGTACCATCAGCGGTAAACTGCTGTAGACGATGATATTCTGTGTCAGCCACAAACAGATTGCCATCATCATCTATTGTCAACCCACGAGGGTGTTTCATTTCTCCATCACCCACACCGCCTGATGATACGAGTGTACCTGCTTGGCAGGTGGCTGTACAGATCTGGAAAGTACCTGCGCCGTCATCAACACCTCGTCCCCACATACGTTGAAAGTTGCCATTGCTGTCAAAGCGTTGAATGCGATTATTGTTTGTGTCAGAAACGTAAACTAAACCAGCATCAGAAACGGCTAGATAAGTGGGGAAGTTGAACTGACTTTCGCTGCCGCCCCCAGTCCCCCATTTGGTAACATAATTGCCGCTGGCATCAAACTTCTGGACGCGATTGAGGGATGAATCAACAACATAGATGTTTCCAGATGTATCTACGTCGAGTCCAGCGGCTGTAGAAAATTGGCCGTTGCCTGAGCCGCTTGAACCCGGTTGGCAGCTTGTTGTGCAAATTTCAAAAGCAGCAGCCCCGGTGTCAACACCCCAGCCCCACAAAAGCAAGAAATTGCCGTTGCGATCAAACTTCTGTACCCACTTCAGGTTTTCGTCGCTGATGTAGATGTTATCGGCAGCGTCAACGGCAATGCCACTGTCAGCACTAATACTCCCCTCCTCAAACAAGCCGACTATGCCACCCCATTTGGCTACAAATTGACCATCAGGTGTAAATTCCTGTACGTATGCGTCATCGAGTACAAAGATGTTATTGTCGCTGGTTGTCACCATCCCAGTTGGTGCTGAAAATTGCCCATTCCCATTGCCGGAGACGCCTTCGGTGCAATTTGAGAAACAAATCTCAAAGCCTGAGCCGCCAGCAACGCCATGCCCCCACAAACGATCAAAATTGTCGATGGCTGTGACGGTGGGCGCAGCCTGGGTTGTTTGGCTAAATAATGAGATAGTCAGTAAAAAAACAAGGATGAGTGCCAATCGTTGGTCCCATTTGTGAGTCATGTTTGAAAATTTCATTGGTGATCTCCTTATGTCGTCAAGCTACCCGTCACTATTGTTGCAAACGGCCGTTTCCCCACCACGATTGCAAGTCAAGCTTGTCCTTTCAGTTGCTGGCTGTCTAGCTCATCTGTGACATTAGCCAACAGGTGAGTCAGAAAGCGCAGCATTTCGTATTCGTTTGCAAAGCGAGTAATTTCGCCAGTATGGGCATTCTGTATAGTGACGCGCCAATGATCACTACCCTGGTTGCGCTGCAAGCGCAGTAAAAATGCCTTGTATTCATTCTTCATACAGATATGATAAAAAAGAAACGTAACATGAACGTATCATCTGGTTGTGCAGGCTTGGCTCCCACGAATAATTAGCTCTCGTCTTCTTCAGCCAAGATAGATTTAGCGAAATCTTCCATATTCAGTTTCTGGCTTTTCATTTCTGCGGTGGCAACAATGGTGGGCAGGGATTTTACTTGTGTCAATGAATCCAGGAGATGTGTAATCATCTCTTGTTCAGTTGCGAAATGGAATGTCTCGCCGGTTTGAACGTTTTGCAGGGAAGAACGCCAACGGCCACCACCCTCGGTTCGTTGCAAACGCAGCAAAAAAGCCTGATAATTATTTCCCATAGGTTACAGTATACGCATCAAACGTCATACGAACGTCATGCGCAGCAGCGAAAGTAAGGAAAAAGCGGATGACAAGCGTGATCAAGTTATTAGGCACGCTGGAAATTAGCGAAAATGGCACGCCATCCCAGTTGCTGCGAAGTAGCAAAGGTTGTGCCCTGCTGAGTTACCTGATCATCACCGGCCAGCCGCAGCCTCGTGAAAAAGTAGCCGATTTGCTGTTTGAATCATCATCAACTGCCCAGTCATTGAAAAATCTGCGCTCTTTGATGTCGCGGATACGGCCGTTTACCCCCGTTCTCCATGTCACCCGCGGTATGATATCGTTTCAACCTGTGCTCAATACGTTCGTCGATTTACATACCTTACGGGCATCTCTGGCCAGCCCAGAATGGTCTGTGAAAGCCCAAGGATTACAGCTTTATAAAGGAGACCTACTTGCCTCTTTCTACCTGACCGATGCCCCCCGCTTCAACGAATGGCTGGCAATTGCCCGCGAAGAACTAAGGGGTGAAGTCATTACAGCCCATCGTGAATTATGTAACTACTATGCAGAGCGGCAGGCGTGGTCGGAAGGGGTTAAGATCGCCCGGCATTGGGTTGCTATCGATGATTTGGATGAGGAAGCATATCGTTGGTTAATGCAACTGCTCATCAACGCGGGTCACCTTCAGGAAGCGCGAACAATTTACAAACAGTGCCAGCAAGCATTAGCTAACGAATTGGGGGTAGAGCCAGAGCGAGCAACGGTACGGATAGCCCAACAGTTAGAACAACAGTTGCTAACCCAGCCGGATTTCACTTGGACGACTTCTTTTCCAACCGATCTATTCCCACCCCCACCAAGCGAGCTTTCGACACCGGGGTTATTGCCACCTCAATCGCACATGCCTTTTTATCGCAATGCGATTTTTACCGGGCGGGTGGAAGAGTTAAAACAGTTAGCCAACAAGCTGTTACCGACACCATACACACCAAATTTACCCTCCATTGTTGCAATTACCGGCTTGGGTGGCATCGGAAAAACACAGTTAGCAGTAGAATATGCTTATCGCTACGGCCGTTTCTACCCTGGAGGCGTTTATTGGCTCAATTTTGCCGATCCTGAAAACATCGCTATGAGCTTTGTGGCAATTGGGGACGAAAACGGATTAAATCTGTTTCGGGAATCGGAAGCACTACCGCTGGAAAAGCGCGTGAAACAGATACGACAGGTATTGCAGCAGCCTATACCCCGCCTTCTTATTTTCGACAATTGTGAAGAAAATGAACTGCTGCACCATTGGTTGCCTGTTACCGGAGGCTGCCGCATTCTAATCACAAGTCGTCGCCATGATTGGCTACCACAATTTGGTGTCCAAACCATGCCGCTACAGCCCTTACCCCGCCCCCATAGCGTGGCCTTGCTGCAGCAGTTAGCCCCACGCTTAAGCTCTGAATTAGCCGATGCCGTAGCCACAGAAATTGGCGATTTACCATTAGCACTGCACCTGGTAGGCAGTTTTCTCCACCACTATCAGACCGTGGATGTAGCCACTTACCTTAGCCAACTGCACAGCGATGCTTTATTGCAGCACCCATCTTTGCAGGGGGAGGCCGGTGGAGCCAGCTTGTCGCCAACGGGGCATGAACAGGGTGTGGCACGGACATTCCAGGTAAGTTACCAGCAGTTAGATGTGGCGGATAATCTCGACAGCCTTGCCCGTCGCTTGTTGGCCTATATTGCCTATTGTAGGCCAGGCACTCCCTTGCCGCAGAAGTTTTTGTCACGCCTCGTGGCGTATGAGCAACAGCTTACGGAGGCACGCGATCTTGTGTTGGTTGAGGCAATGGTTGCTAATGGGGTCAAGCGCTTGCAGGAGCTGGGCTTTATTATGCGTGAAGGCCACCAAACGGTTCTGATTCATCACCTTGTGGGGCAGTTTGTACTGACTTATGCCGAAGGCAATTTTCCGGCCGTTCAGCAGACAATAGAAGCCACACTCCGTGACTGGTTGCAGGAAGAAATAAGCAATCGCAGCGAATTGCTCCGGCTACCGATTGATAACGGTCATATCCGCCATATTGTTGAGCGAGGGTTGTCCATGGGGACACCGACGGCTGCCGGTTTAGCGGCCACATGGGGCAAATATTTCTTTGAGGCAAAGATGACGCACGAAGGGGAAGCGTATTTGGAAGCAGCTATCACGATTCTGCGTTCTCATGAGGAGGCGTTTGCGGATGATTTGGCGACGGCACTTACCAATTATGGCGGGGCCATGATGCAACGAACCAATGCCCTGAATGTGCTGCCGATTTTTGAGGAGGTGGTCGCTATCCGTGAGAAAAATCATGGGCCGAAGGCGTTAAAGACCGGTCAGGCGATCCAAAACCTAGGGGTTGTTTACACTCAGGCGGGTAAACTGGAATCCGCTATGCGGTATTATCAGCAAGCGTTGTCTATTTACCATGCCTTGCCTTCTTCCCGACTGATTGAGCTGAAGATTGCGCGGGTATATTTCAATCTGGGAGCTTTGCACATTCAACGCCAAGATCATCAAGCGGCTTTGACCACCTATCAGCAGGCTCTGCAAATTTATCAGCGTTGGCTTGATCCGCTAAATACCAATATTTCTAGCTCGTTGGGTGGCATTGGCCTAGCGGCGTTGAGGATGGGTGATTTTGAAACGGCCGTTATCTTTTTACGCCAGGAACACGATCTCCTTCAGACAGCCCTTGGCCCCGAAGACCTCAATACCGCCTCAAGCCAAGTTTTGCTTGGTACAGCACTCGAACGCCAAGGTCATTATGACGAGGCAAAGATACTCCTGCACAAAGGTATCGTCAGGCATGAGACATTAAACCCGAACTCCGCTTCTGCCGCCTATGCGTATTCTTGCCTTGCTCAGCTCTATCAACAGTTGGGTGAGCCAGACCGTGCTATATCGTATGTAAATCAGGCAGTTGACATTTTTGCGGCGATTGGGTTTGTGGGCTGGGAATATGACGAGGCAGTCCAGTTAATGAAGGCAGTTCAACAGTGATCTAGACGTTCAACTTCTCCGAAGAAGTTAGGAAACACTCGAACAATAGGACGCAGATTTACCTGATTGAACTGATAAAAGATAAATCAGGATAATCAGGTAAATCTGCGTCCCATTCTTTCTTCATCAGAGGCTGCTTAAAACAATTCCCGGTTGTCCCCTACGCGCCGTGTTAGCCGGATTTCGTCGAGGTGTTCGAGGATGGCGATGGCGTATTTGCGGCTGGTTTGCAGCAGGTCGCGGGTGTCGGCGGCGTTGATGCTGCCGTGCTGCTGAAGATGCGCCCGCATTTGCCCCACAATTTGCTCATACTGCTCGCTACCATACACCACATCGGCGGCAAGCTGGCGCAACCGACCCAGGTCAATGAGGGCAAAGTAGACGGGTTCAGAAACGGCCGTTTTGCACTCCTTCACACTCGGCGAATTCACCCCCGCCGCCGCCAACTGGTTAAACAGCCGGTCAATCGCCGCCTGCTGCTGGCTGCTAAACGTCACCTGATGATCCGGCGCATGAACCAACGCCCCTGCCTCCACCAGCAGCCCATCTGCCGCCGCCTGCGCCAGTAGTGGCGTAAATAGTGCCCCCGGCAGCCGCAGCCGACTCCGCAGCTCCTCCCGTGACAGCCCCAGCCGCAGCGGAAACTCCCGATGGAACGCCGCCAGCAACGCCCGAATTTTGTCGCGGTGCTGCTCCCAGCCAATGCGCGAAACAAGCTGCTTGCCCAGTGCCATCACCTCGCCCTCGTCCAGCAGCGTTTGCAAGGCCGCCGCCACCGCGTCGCCATCCATGTTGGCCTGTTTCAGCAAATCAGCTTGGCTCACTGGCTCCAGCCGCCGCAACGTTTGCAGCAGCAGTTCTGCTGGGGTGCCTTGCGTCAACGTTTGCAGCCGCTGCACCACGTCCGGGCGGAAGCGGCGGTGGCGACGGCCGGGATAGGGATCTAGCACCTTGCCGCCCCCCAGCGTGGCCCCTGGCGATGGGCGGCGCAAAATAAAGCGGTCGCCGCGCACAATGGCCGCCGGTTCGCTGAGGGCAAGCTGGAGCCATCCTTCTTCACCCGGCTCAATTTGCTGCGCCCCCAGCACGCGGGTACGGGCCACCATTTCGGCCGCGCCGACAAACAGCTTGACTTCCATGTTGTGCTTGAGCGGGGCATCGGCATCGGGCAGGTGGCGGTAGGTGGCATCAAAAAGGAGGGTGCCTTTGATTTGGCCGGGCAGGGCAACGATGTTGCCGCGCATTACGTCTTCTTTGCTAACCCCTGTTAGGTTGATGGCGACGCGGCTGCCGGGCTGGGCGACATCGAGCTTGGTTTTGTGGGTTTGCAGGCCGCGAA
>JAGQGA010000840.1 GCA_020432595.1 Anaerolineales bacterium
TGGCGCTATTATTTCTTTATTGCTCCACCCTCGCATTTGCTGGTACTGCATAAAACTTCATAATGAAGAAGGATATGACCATGTTCAGATCATGTGCCAGTTCGCAGTGCATCGCCATTTTATTAACAGCCGGATATGATGATGAGTTTGCGTTATCTGCCGTGGCAAGAATGCGCGATGCGGGATTACCAGCTTATTTAATCAGCCCCAGCAGCAACCCTATTCGCGGAACACACGGCATTATCGTCCAGCCAGACCACACACTGGATGAAGTTTACAAACAAGATTGTTTCCAAATGGTGGTTTTCCCAGGCAATCGCCAATGTATTACTACTTTATTGGCTGATCCACGTACCCATACTCTGGTCACTAATACCCTACAGGCGAGTGGCTACGTAGCAGCAACCAAAGATACGCAAGAGCTTGTGGCGCAGGTGGTTTTACGCAAACAACATAACCATCCACAGTTCTTAAGGCAGGAAGGCTTGCCAACCAACGAATTTATTCAATCGCTGATTGAGGTGCGGAAGCGCACAAAGCAGCCTGCCAAATCATTGAATGGGCATTCACGTGTTGTGCCGCAACCATAACATGTTGTGATGATGTTTACCCTGTTGATCGGGGGGAGCCAAGCCTTTTTTTCGCATCATTTTCAACCGCCCTAAATTGCGCTATCCTTGCGCCATGACGCGACGAGTCCGCCTTGGTTTATGGCTTGCGGTGCTGCTGGCAGGTAGTGTAGTGGGCTGGTTTTTTACGCCTCAGCTTATGGCGAACATTCCAGGGCGCTGGCGCTATTATTTACCACAATCGGTGCTGGTTGCTATCACCACACCGCTACCCCCAGCGCTGCCGACGCCTAACCGGGCAGCTTTGCCAACGGCACGGCTGCCCGGCAGCGCTACCACAAAAAGCGTGGCAGCCACACCAACGGCCGTTTTTTCTCCATCCCCCGTCGTTGTTCCAACCACAGCCGCAGCCACAGAAACGGCCGTTTCCTCCGCCCCCACATTCCCTGCCCCCACTGCAACACCCGACCCATTACCCAACGCCATCACCCTCGACAACCTCCACATCATCCCGCAAAAATTCAACAACTGTGGCCCCACCAATCTCACCATCAGCCT
>JAGQGA010000841.1 GCA_020432595.1 Anaerolineales bacterium
TCGAAAGCCGCGCTGCCGGCCAAAAGCGCATGAGTCAATGTGGGGCCGCCGTTGTCGGCCAGTGTGCCCAGGTTTAGCGCGGCGTTGATCACAGAGCCGGTACCGCCGTTGGTGCAAGTACCATCATCCGACAGGTTGTAGCCGTTGTCGGTGAGCGTGCCGCTGTTGGTGCAGTTATCACCATTTAGGCCAGCCGCAAAAACATTCCCCGCTAGGTACGCCGTGCTGGAATTGTAGATGCCACCGCCGTTGATAGCATCATTACCGGAGAAGGTGCTGTTGGTTGCTGTCAGCCCGCCGCGGTAGTTGTAGATGCCGCCGCCGTAGGTCGCACTGTTGCCAGAGAAGGTGCTGTTGGTTACCCTCAGCGTGCCATAGTTATTGATGCCGCCACCCCAGTTATATTGTGCTTCGTTACCGACGAAAGTACTGTTCATTACTGTCAGCGTGCCACTGTTGAAAATGCCGCCGCCGTCGAAGTAAGCACTGTTGCCGGAGAAGGTGCTGTTGGTCACTGTCAGCGTGCCACTATTGCCGATACCAGCGCCATTGATGGCAGAGTTGCCAGAAATGGTACTGTTGGTCACCGCCAGCGTACCATTGTTGAAGATGCCGCCGGCGTAGGCGTTGCCAATGGGGCTATAAGCATAGTTGCTGGAAATGGTGCTGTTCATTACCGTCAGCCTGCCATTATTGCTAATGCCGCCGCCCTCTCTGGCCGAGCCGTTTTGCAGGATGGTATCTTTGATGGTGAGATCGCCCCCCAAATTAACAGTGAAGATTCGTCTACCGGTGGGACTGCCCGGCACACCATCCCAGCCGCCATCGATAACATGATTCGCGCCTTCCAGCGTGATCTCACTCGTGATCTGTGGCAGGGCTGTGCTCAGGTTGATGTCCGCGCCCAGGGTGATGGTGTCGGCCGTGGGGCTGGGGCTTTCGTTGGCATTCGCCAAGGTGATACACTCGGACAGTTCATCGGCCGTTGTGACCGTCCAGGAGGTGCAGACTGGCGCCACTTCCACCGCGCCCGCCGTACAGGCATCGCCACTGTTGAGCGGGCGGTCTGCGCCGAGTTGGTCGGTGGTCGTCTGGTTGCAGGCAAGCGTCACGCC
>JAGQGA010000842.1 GCA_020432595.1 Anaerolineales bacterium
CAATGGCATCAAAACGGGCAGGGTAAACAAAGAGGGTGTCGCTTTCGCGCAGCCGCGCCAGCAAATCGCGGCGGAAGGCGTGGGCAAAGGGGGTGTGGCCGAAATGGTAAATGCCGTCCCCAGCCACAATGAAGTGAGGAGCCAAATGGTGCCACAGGTCGGCATCGCGGACAATAGTGTTGCACACCACGCGGTAGCCATCGCCCCAATCCCGTTCGCTGGCCGCCGCCAGCGAAGGGCCGGTGCCAAAGAGGTAACATTTGTGCAGTTTTTGCTGGTGCAGTTGGGTGATGCGATGGGTGAAGGTTTCCCGTTCGTCCGCGTTCGTCCGCGTTTGTCCGCGTCCCATCGAGACAGCATAAGCAGCCAGATCACACCATTCCCAGCCATCGCGGGGGTTGCGGCGGTAATCTATGTCAAAAACGCCGCTGCGCCATTTTTGCACCCAGCGGGGCAGGCGGTCGGGGGTGTCAAAGAGGAGCAACGGCCGTTTATTCCACATCTCCCGCCAACCCACCCGCGCCACCACCCGCACGCCTTTGGCGGCCAATGCAGGGGCATAAAACGCCAGCCGGGTTTGCAAATCGGCCGTTTGCGCGGGGGTAATGTCGTGGCTGAGGATGATAACGGCCGTTTCTCCCATTACCCACTGCCCCACCCCCTGCCCCAAAGCCACCAGCCAGCGGATTGCTCTGTTTAGCCAAATACGAAAAGTAATCATCTGTAGCGGTAATCAGTGACCAGTAATCAGTAATCAGTGTTCTTACTGATTACCGATTACCAATTACTGTACGCGAAGCGGTCGTGAAACGATATTACTGGTAACAAACATGCTCTTGATCATCCCGCTGCTGCTGCCAAACGGGGGTGTAGCCAATGGTTTCCAGGAGGGCGCGAGTGGCAACGGCCGTTCCGCCAAAGTCAGGCAAAAAGAGGGGGTGAATTTCCAGCATAATCACCCGTGGCCGTGGCCCAAATTCACCCGCCAGCAGCCGCTGGCAGCCGCGCAAGCAAAGCAGTTCGGCCCCTTCAATGTCAATTTTGAGGACGGTGGGCAGCGGCAACTCGCTACGCGCAATCGCTTCGTCAATCGTCTGCGTTGGCACAACCA
>JAGQGA010000843.1 GCA_020432595.1 Anaerolineales bacterium
ACCAATGGTTCGCTGCCGTCAGACTGCACAATAATTTTGTCGGCAAACAAATGGCCGCCGCTGGTGTGGCCGTTCATCAACACCCGATCGCCTACTTCGGGGTTGTCAACAAGTTCGGTAACGGCCGTTATTTGCACCTCAAACCCCGCAATCTGCCACGTCGCCTCATCCTTGGCCTCAACCAACCCCTCTAGCTCAACCACGGCATCCCGATTGCCGCGTAGCAGGGCTTCATTTTCGCGTTGCCTTTCATCACGCAGCGTTTCCCCAATCCCCAACAATGCCTCCGGGTCGCTGGCGCGAGAGAGCCGGAATGACTCAACCTGTCGTTTCAAACCATAAAGCGCGTCACCCGGCAGTGCCGAAGCGGACACAGGCACCAATACTGCCCCCAGCATCAGCAGCAAGAGTGCCAATGAAGCAACTGGCAGCAAAATTTGCCGCAACCGCTGCCCCCAGGAAACGGTGCGTACTCTGGAGCCACGTAGCGTTTCGGCGTGGCGCAGCATGGTTGCCTGCGATTTTTCTTTGGCAGCCAGCGTGGGGGAAATGGCGAGTTGGTTCATGAAAACGGCCGTTTCTAACACCGGCCGCAGTTCAGCCGCCACATCCGGGTATTGCTGCAAAATGTCATCAATGGATTCACCCATTTCCAGCCGGTCAAGGCAGGCAATGAGAATCAACTCGGTTTGGTCTTTCATACTTGCCAACCCTCCCCGCCCCCAGCAAAGGATTGTGACAATGTTGTTAGTGCCCGTGCTTGCAGCATCTTCACCGCCGCTTCGCTCTTACCCATCGTTTCTGCCACCTCACGAATGGGCATTTCAAAGCCAAAACGGAGTGCCAGCACATCCCGCTGCTCCTCCGTTAGTCGATCCATCACCTGCATCAGCCGCTGCCGCAGTAGCCGCTGCGATACTTCCTGCTCCGGCAACTGCCCCCGGCTGGGCAGGGATTCGTTCAGTTCATCATGTCGTGTTCGTTTTTGCTGCCGATACTGTTCTTTCACAACACGGGACGCAACGCCAAACAGCCAACCCCGCAGCGTATTGCGCGGGGCACTTTTGTCGCGCAGTGCGTTCAAAAAACGCATGAA
>JAGQGA010000844.1 GCA_020432595.1 Anaerolineales bacterium
ACGCCGCCTTTTCCGCCTGCAAGCGCAGCAACTCCTCCCGCTCCTGCGCCAGCAAAATGGTGCGGATGGAGGCGAGTTCTTGCTCGTGGCCGTTGTGGAGGGGCGAATTGCTCATCAATGAGATTGGAGATTGGAGATTGGAGATTGATGAACCTTCACCAATCTCCAATCCCCAATCTCTATGCAACGATTTCCTCTAACCGTTGCCTTCTTCTTTTTTCTGCCGCAGTTGGTCGCCAAGCTGCACCAACAGATCGCCCAACGTGTAGCGGGAGGTTTTTTGGTCGTCGAGCCACGCCGTCAGCGTCAGCAATTCTTGGCGCAAATCATCGTCGCGCTCTTGGGCATCTGCTTGCAGCGTCAGCAGCCGCTCCGTCTGCTCGGCGTGGAGCTTTTCCATTTTGGTTTGCAGGGCGTTGAGCTGGTTTTTCATGTCGGCGGCCAGCGCATCAAGCCGTTTGCCTAGGTCGGCGTGCTGCCCGTCCATGCGCTCTAGCAGCTCCTGCCGCACCTGCGCCAGCTTTGCTGCAGAATCGGCTCCCGTTTCGCCCGTCTTGGTGCGAATCGTTTCGCCAAGTTCGGCATAGACCGCCTCAACCCGCCGTTCTAAATGGGTAATGCGTTTTTCGGCGGCGCGTGCCTGGTTGCCATAAATCAAGTTGCGTAAAGTTTCCAGTTCATGGCTGGTGGTTTCGGCTTCGGTGTCATTGTTCTGTTTGCTCATGGTTGTTTCCTTAATAAATGGGACGCGGACGAACGCGGACGAACGCGGACGAAAGGGGTAAGTCGTGGTCGGTTGTCTGTTGTCTGCCGTCCAGTATGTTCATTCAGAGCGTTTTCCTGCATTTAAATACGCTCCTTACTTAGGCGTATAGCGTCGCTGCCACTCATACAGCTTGTTCATCGCTTCCAGCGGGGTTAAGGCGTTAATGTCGAGGTCGGCCAGCTCTTTGAGGATGGGGCTGGTTTCGGGGAAGAGGGCAATTTGCTGGGCGCGGTTGAGGTGGCTTGGCTCGATGGTGGTGGTGGGGGCGTGTTTTTCCAAATCTTTGAGAATTTGGTTGGCGCGTTGGATGA
>JAGQGA010000845.1 GCA_020432595.1 Anaerolineales bacterium
CTTCCACGACTCGTCGTTCTCCCTATCTGTTCCTCTGCGGGCACTGCAACCAAGGCTGTCCAAATCCCTCATGGGAGCCAACGGCCGTTCTGACCGACACAAAATTATAACGTCTTTGATTCTATATTTTGTCCAAATCCCTCATGGGAGCCAACGGCCGTTCTGACTTACATGATCAAGGAGTAAGAGACATGTCACATTTGTCCAAATCCCTCATGGGAGCCAACGGCCGTTCTGACTGGAGGAAACATTGACCACACCAATTGACTCAATCGGTCCAAATCCCTCATGGGAGCCAACGGCCGTTCTGACAGAATACATTGGGTTTGAAGGGGTTCAACTAGAACCGTCCAAATCCCTCATGGGAGCCAACGGCCGTTCTGACCCCCACATGGGCGGAACCAAAACAAAAAGCTATATTGTCCAAATCCCTCATGGGAGCCAACGGCCGTTCTGACAAAGAGAGGTTTATATGACAAAGCGTGGAGTAATTTGTCCAAATCCCTCATGGGAGCCAACGGCCGTTCTGACACAAGGAGGGAGTGAAGAGAAAGTGGATGAACGTTAAGTCCAAATCCCTCATGGGAGCCAACGGCCGTTCTGACTTGATCGTGGTTTGGGTAGGAATTCTGGCACTGTAGTCCAAATCCCTCATGGGAGCCAACGGCCGTTCTGACGGGAGGTTGTTATGTTTTATTTCTTGACTCGTAAGTCCAAATCCCTCATGGGAGCCAACGGCCGTTCTGACGCCAACCCGGTCATTCTGTATCTGCTGGAGAGGTAGGTCCAAATCCCTCATGGGAGCCAACGGCCGTTCTGACCCCGGCAGACGTTGCTGAACAAACCGCCCCACTGGCTGTCCAAATCCCTCATGGGAGCCAACGGCCGTTCTGACGGATGTGGACGGGACGCATGCCCCGGCCTCATCCGAACGTCCAAATCCCTCATGGGAGCCAACGGCCGTTCTGACTCTGCTAATTCCTGACATTTGCGCTGCAACGTATCCCGTCCAAATCCCTCATGGGATACCACGACCGATCAGAAGGGACGAAGATCTAGCAGGCCGAAGAGACAGA
>JAGQGA010000846.1 GCA_020432595.1 Anaerolineales bacterium
CTTTTCACTGTCAATATCAAGGAACTTGACGGATGTGGCAATATTGCAGGTGTATGAGGCGAGGGCGCTAACGCTTTTGTCTCATCAGGGTGATTGAACTTGAGACGGCGGTAGCTACCCTCGCGGAGCAACGGATTTCTGTTGTTTTCGTCGTATGGCGTTTGGCTACGGCCGTTTTTTATTGTCTCAATCAATTTTTACCTGGATTACATCTGCATTATGTTGCTAAAACCGTATAGTTCACCTACCGTCTATTCCCCTGCCATTCGGCCCCATTCTGTTGAAGCCCAAGTTGGGAACACGCCACTGCTGCATTTGCAGAAAACGGCCGTTTTCCACAACCTCCCCCCCCACGTTCACCTGTTTGCCAAAGCTGAATGGTATAATCCCAGCGGCTCCGTCAAAGACCGCCCCGCCCTCAATATCATCCGCACCGCTGAAGCCAATGGACAATTAACGGCCGGCATGACCCTGCTCGACTCCACTTCGGGCAACATGGGCATCGCCTATGCCATGCTCGGTGCGGCCCGTGGCTACCGCATTAAGCTAACGCTGCCGGAAAACGTCAGCCCGGAGCGTATCGCCATTTTGCGTGCCTACGGAGCCGAGCTTATCTTCACCGACCCGATGGATGGCTCCGACGGTGCGATTATCGAAGCACGGCGGCTGGCGGCCGAAGACACCAGCCTTTATTATGCCAACCAGTACAACAATTCGGCCAACTGGCAAGCCCACTACCTGACCACCGGCAACGAAATTTGGGAGCAAACGGTGGGTGAAGTAACCCATTTTGTCGCCGGGCTAGGCACCAGCGGCACCTTCACCGGCACCACCCGCCGTCTGCGCGAACTAAACCCGCAAATCCAGTGCCTTGCTATGCAGCCCGATAGCCCGTTTAATGGGTTGGAAGGGCTAAAACACATGCCCAGCGCCATCAAGCCCGGCATTTATGATGAGGAACTGGCAGATGAAAATGTGGCGGTGCGAACGGAAGATGCGTATGCGATGGCGCGTTTTCTAGCGCGGGAAGAGGGGATTTTTGTTGGCGTTTCGGCGGCAGCG
>JAGQGA010000847.1 GCA_020432595.1 Anaerolineales bacterium
AGACCCACAGCAGCAACGGCAAAGTTAGCGCGTTTGTTGGGCATGGGCTTGCTCAATAGCCAGTGAGTATCAGCAATGGGGGTTTCGACAAAGGGAGTCTCGGCGATGGTGCGGTTAAAAAACCACAGGCCAACAGCAACGGCCACCGCCAGCAGCAGCACCGCCCCTGCACCATAACGCCAGTCCAAGTGGCGAGGTGGAAGGACAGTTTCCTGGGGAGTGAGAGGGGTGGGTAGAGGAACTGGTGCAAGGGGAATAACGGCCGTTTTCTCCACCATCGGCTCAGCTACCACCACACCCGGTACGCTCACAACCCCCTGCTGGATGCCCAACGTCACAGCCTCTGTCCGTGACGAAGCACCCAGCTTGGTTGAAATATTTCGCAAATGGACTTTAACGGTGTTCTGGCTAATACTCAGCCGCGAGGCGATCTCCTTGTTCGACGCGCCTTCCGCTACACATTCCAATACTTCAATTTCGCGTTCGCTTAGCAAATCTCCTAAATCCGGCATAGGCTTTGAGGTGTTCCGTAAAATACAACATCATTGAGGTGAGCTTTTCTCCCAGCTATTATAGCCAACTCTCAAGGGCGTGCTGAAACACATATTACACTCTTCGGTTCTTTCGGATCTCGTGGGGTTGGAAAATTTGGTGCGTGGTGCGTGGTGCGTCAAAAGCTCTATTCGCTACGCACCACGTACCACGTTAAAAGTGAGTCAACCCCCTGAATTCCCAAAGAGCCGATTATGGTTCTGTTCCAGTGCTATTGGTAATGGGAAGCGTATTGGTAATGCCTCCCGCTTCCGGCGTGGGCGTTGCCAACAAGCATCCCTCTTGCGCTTCGGTCAGCTTGTCGCGCAGTTCCGTGCTACGCTGCTGCCCCAACGCCTCCTGATACAACGCTTCGGCTGGGCACCAATCCTGCGCCACAGCATAGAGATCCGCATAGGCAACCAGCGACTCATAAAGGAGTTGACACGCATTCTGGTAAAATGGTGCCGCCAGGCACAAGTCGCGGAAATAGAAACTGGCCGCCCCCCAATTAACACCATAAAAAGCGAC
>JAGQGA010000848.1 GCA_020432595.1 Anaerolineales bacterium
TTCCGGCAATGCGTACACGCCCTATGATGCGTTTACCCTCGACGACGCTGCGCCCGACGATGGCGACGGCGTTAGCAGCACCGTCACCTACAATGTAGATCCCGGCACATACACCATTACCGAGATCCTGCCCAACAGCCTCTGGAATCTGAGCAATGCCACCTGTACCGGGGCCAGCGGCACTGTCAGCTTGACCGATGAAACCCTGTCGGTTGCAATTAGCAACGGCGAGGCGGTGCAATGTACCTTTACCAACGAAGTGCTTTGCCCAGCGTCCTGGATAGTGACGAATGAAAATGAACTGGCTGCCTGCATCATCCTGGCGAACAATAACGAAAGCCCCAGCCCCACGGCCGATACGATCACCCTCGGCGCGGACATCACCCTGACCACCGCCCTGCCGCATATTACGAGTGAGATCCTGCTGGAAGGCCCGAATCACTTTATCGATGGTGGGGATAGTGTGCAACTCTTCTATGTCAATTCGGCTGGCAACTTCACTGTCAACCAGGTTACGCTGCAAAACGGCTCTGCTACTAACGGTGGCGCCATCTATAACAGTGGCACGCTGACAGTGACTGACAGCACCTTCATTGGCAACTCGGCCAGCGATAGTGGCGGTGGCATCTACAACGGCACCGGCATGCTGATAGTGACCAACAGCACCTTCTCCGGTAACGCCGCCAATTATTTAGGCGGCGGCATCAGCAATGACAATGGCGGCCCACTGACGGTCACCAATACCACCTTCTCCAGCAACAGCGCTAACTACGGCGGCGGCATCTACAACAACTTTGGCACGCTGACAGTGACCAACAGCACCTTCTCCGGCAACGTGGTTGACGACAGCGGCGGCGGCATCTACAACAACTTTGGCACGCTGACAGTGACCAACAGCACCTTCTCCGACAACAGCGCTAATTACGGCGGTGGTGTCTACAACAACATTGGTACGGCGCATCTGGCGGGGACTATCTTGGCCAATAGTACCAGTGGTGGTAACTGCGTCAGCATCAGCACGCTCAACGACAACGGCTACAACCTGTCAG
>JAGQGA010000849.1 GCA_020432595.1 Anaerolineales bacterium
GGGCAGGTGGGTGGGGGTGAGACCCCCGTTATCGGTTAAAGCACCAAGGTTGAGGGTGACATTGGTCTGCGAATCGAAACCGCCGTTGGTGCAGGTGGCATCATCCGATAGGTTGTAGCCGTTGTCATTGATGGCAGCACCAGTGACACAGTTGGCACCATTTGTACCCTTGGCAAAAATATTCCCGGCTAGATACCCTCTTGGGGTGGCGTTGTAGAGACTGCCACCGGTTGGCGCCGCGTTGTCTGCGAAGGTATTGCTGGTCAGAATCATTGTATCGAGATTGTAAATGGCGCCGCCATTGGTGGTGGCGGTGTTGCCAGAGAAGGTACTGTTAGTTGCCGTGAAGGTAGAGGCGAGAAAATTGAAGACAGCCGCGCCGGCGGCGGCACTGTTGCCGGAGAGCGTGCTGTTGATTAGGGTGAGTGTGCCGTCGTTGTAGACCGCGCCGCCGCCGTTGGTGGCAAAGCCGTTTTGCAAGGTGGCCTCGTTGATGGTGAGATCGCCCGCAGTGCCGACGTTAAAAATCTGTCGGCTATTGGCTCCGTCAAGGGTATAGCCTGCCCCTTCCAGCGTGATGGCGGTTGTGATTTGCGGCAGGGTGAGGGTCAGGGTGATGTCCGCGCCGAGGGTGATGGTGTCGAGTCCTGCGCCGTTGCCGTTGGCGGCCGTGATGCAGTCGCGCAACTGGCTGGCGGTGGTGACGGTGGCGGGCAAGGTGCAGCTTGCCTGTAGCAGTGGAACGGCTCTGACGCTGGTGGCGTAGGCTGGGCCGGCCGCCAACAGTAGCCAGCTTAATAAAAGGGCAAATAGGGTGGTTTTTATGAGGTAGGTTGGTCGTTGCTTCATTCGGTTTCTCCTAAATCACGGTTTTGTTGATTATCATGGTGCCAGTCGTTCGTCAAGGGAACGTCCAAGGGTTTTTGCTAGTATACAAAACAAGACGTTACACGAACGTGACACGATATAGGTGAGGGAGGGAAAAACGGCCGTTTTCCCCTTGTTCCCACCCACCAAACTGATTAAGATTGCTCT
>JAGQGA010000084.1:0-2471 GCA_020432595.1 Anaerolineales bacterium
TGATGGTGCGAAGGAAGCATTTAGCCAGTTGTCGGCTGATACGATTGCTTCTTTGAAGAAGATTTGGGCTGACGGTAGTTACAGAGGGGATGACTTCCTCAATTGGGTGCATGAAGTGCTTCAATCGGCTTTGGAGATCACGTCTCGTCCGCCAAATACCAAAGGGTTTGTCGTGGTTCCTGTTCGCTGGGTTATCGAACGTACTTTGGCTTGGTTGGGTCGCTATCGTCGTCTCAGTAAAGATTATGAGCATTGTACCAAAAGTAGTGAGGGTGTTATTTATGTGGCCTCCATTGCTACCATGCTCAAGAGGTTGGCATAAGTTTTTCAAACAGCCTCTAATAGAGAATGTCAGAAATAAGAATTTCTCACGCAAAGTCGCCAAGCATTTTTCCTTTGCGTCTTTGCGACTTGGCGTGACATAAAGTTAATTCCGATCATGCCTAATAAGAACGGCCGAAAATCGCCACTCTGTTCGCTGGTTTGCCGGTGTAGAAGCAGGTGCCGCTGCCGTCAGGCTGGTCGAGCGGGAAGCAGCGGATGGTGGCCTTGGTTTCTTCCTTCACGCGCTGCTCGTCTTCGTTGCTGCCAACCCACCACACTTTGGCAAAACCGGTCTGAACGGCCGTTTGGAACTCATCATAATTGGTCACTTCATGCGTGTTGTCATCGCGGAACTTCGTCGCCCGCGCTAGCAAATTCGCCTGAATCTCGTCCAAAAGCTGCTGTACCGTCTGCGCCAGCCCGTCTTGCGAGACAAACTGCTTGCCTTCACGCCCTGGAATGTCTCGCCGCGCCAACGCCACCGAGTTGTTGGCGACATCGCGGGGGCCAATTTCAATGCGGGTCGGCACGCCGCGCAGCTCCCAATCGTTAAACTTGAAGCCAGGGGTCAAGTGGTCGCGGTTGTCTACGTGGACACGGATACCGGCGGCGGTAAGAATTTGTTTGAGGGTGGAAACGGCCGTTAATACCACCTCCCGCTCCTCATCCTTGCGATAAATCGGCACAATCACCGTTTGATACGGAGCTAACCGAGGCGGCAGCACCAGCCCCAAATCATCCCCATGCGTCATGATGATTGCCCCCACAAAGCGGGTGCTAACCCCCCACGACGTTGTCCAACAATGTTTCAGCGTGTTGTCATCGGCCAAATACTCAATATCAAACGCCCGCGCAAAATTTTGCCCCAAATTATGCGACGTGCCCGACTGCAACGCCTTGCCATCCTGCATCATCGCCTCAATCGTATACGTGCGGTCAGCCCCGGCAAACCGTTCTAGCTCCGACTTCTCCCCTGGAATCACCGGCACCGCCGCTTCGTTCACCGCAAAATCGGTGTAAACATCCAGCATTTGCCGCGTCCGCGCTTCGGCTTCTTCGGCCGTGGCGTGCGCCGTGTGCCCTTCCTGCCAATAAAACTCCGACGTTCGCAGGAAAATTTTGGTTCGCATCTCCCAGCGCACCACGCTGTTCCATAAATTAATCAAAATCGGCAAATCGCGGTAGCTTTGCACCCAGTTGCTATAGGCATGGCCGATTAGCGTTTCCGAGGTTGGACGCACCACAATCGGTTCGGCCAACTCCTGCCCCCCACCGTGCGTTACCACCGCCAGTTCTGGGGCAAACCCTTCCACATGTTTGGCCTCTTTTTGCAAAAAGCTCATGGGAATAAACATGGGAAAGCCAGCATTTTGCACCCCGGTGGCCTTAAACCGGCTATCCAATGCCTGCTGAATATGCTCCCACAGCGTCCAGCCATATGGCTTGACAATCATGGTGCCGCGCACCGGCCCATAATCAGCCATATCTGCTTTTAAGACAAGGCTGTTGTACCACTCATTAAAATCTTCCGAACGTGAAATCAGTTTATCTTTTGCCATGTTGACGCTTGCTTTTTGTTAGTATATTGGCTGTTTGGCCGATATGCTAAGAACAGAATTTGAAGCCACAAGTATAGCACATGAGAAAAAGCCAAAAAAGTAGCCCAGTTTATTTGCCCAACTCTTTTTTTACGGTACATTTCCGACCCTTTTGCCGAAAAAGGTAACATTAGGCTGCAAAAGCGGCTATCAATTTATGTAAAGGATGGTAAAACTCATGTCTTACAGCTATACAAATTCAAAGAACAAAACCTATTTCCTGCACTCACGGGCAACTAACAACGGCCAAACGCTCTACTTTTTTGCTAAAGAAGCCAAAGAAGGCGTTCTCAACGCGGTGCCAACGGGCTATCATGTTGCCGAAACCAAAACCGGCCTGCCTGTCTTGAAAAAGGATGCCTGATTTCTGACATTGTTATAAACAGGCTAATAGCGTGGTAGCCGAGGGGTCACTGTCATTCTCGGCTGCCACACCCTTCCCCACCGCTGCTTTGCCCAGGCAAATTGGGGCGGTCAAATCCTTGCTAATCTGGTAATCACATGTTATATTTCTCCCCTAGTCCGCTTTGCGGGCTATTTTTATGTTAC
>JAGQGA010000084.1:2570-12924 GCA_020432595.1 Anaerolineales bacterium
CGGTCAAATCCTTGCTAATCTGGTAATCACATGTTATATTTCTCCCCTAGTCCGCTTTGCGGGCTATTTTTATGTTACTGAACATCCCCAAGGTTCTTAAAAACGGCATCAATGGTTGATTCCCCCAGGTTGGGGGAATGTATAATGATGAGCAATTATTGCCGAAGCCTTGAATTTGGAGAGAAATCTGATGTCTGATTTGCTGCTAAAAGCTTTCGATAACGAGCCAAATGAGAATTTTCCTGAACTGCACGTTGGTGATAGCGTGACGGTTTATGTGCGTGTTAATGTTGGCGAGCGCAACGAACGTGTGCAGATGGTGCGTGGTGTTGTCATCCGCTTGCGTAACGGTGGCAACAACCGCAATTTCACAGTGCGCCGTATTGGGGCTAACGGGATTGGTGTGGAACGTACCTTCCTGATGAATTCGCCTCGCATTGAGCGAATTGACGTGCATCGTAGTGCCCATATTCGCCAGGCCAACTTGTATTACCTGCGTGGTCGCACGGGTAAATCGGCACGTTTGCGGGAGAAGCGGGATTATTTGAGCAAGAACAGCTAACTTGCTGCGAAATCAACAAATATTCTGACTGTGTTTGGTCGGAATTGATGAAAAAAGGGTGTTTGCTGCGTGCATTCACCCTTTTTGTTTATAATTGAGGCATCTTTTTTTGAGGAGAAAGTTATGTCTCGCAATGGCTTTGTCAAACGGCCGTTAATCGGCTGCACTACCTTTCGTCAAACGCTGGAACGGCCCGACTATACTATCAACATGGTTGGCCTGACCCCCACCTATGTTCGTGCCATCGAAAAAGCGGGTGGCATCCCTATTCTAATCCCCTGCGGCTTGCCTCAGGATGATATTGTGCAAATCTTCGACCTGCTTGACGGGGTGCTGCTGCCTGGCGGCGGCGACATTGACCCGGTTATTTATGGTGGGCAAATGCACGAAACGGTTTATGGCATTAGCCCGGAACGGGATGAAACCGAACTCTTTCTGGCGCGACACGCCGTTGCCGAAGAAAAACCCCTCTTCGCTATTTGCCGAGGGGTGCAAGTGCTAAACGTGGCGTTGGGCGGCACGCTGTGGGAAGATGTCAAGTTGCTCATGCCCAACGGCACGCGCCATGCCTATCATGGTGAATTTCCGCGCAACCATCTGGCGCACACGGTAGACGTAGACCCCAACTCTCAGTTATCCCATTTTTTGGGGACAGGCAGCGTAGGTATCAACAGTTTGCATCATCAAGGTATTAAAAAGCTGGCTCCGGCGTTGGTGGGAACGGCCGTTTCCCCCGATGGCCTCATTGAAGCCGTTGAAGCACCTGCCCACCCCTTTGCTCTGGGCGTGCAGTGGCACCCCGAAAACCTGGTAGACGATAGCCCCGCCATGCTCGCCCTCTTTGAAGGGCTGGTTGAAGCAGCGGCCGTTGCCAGCCAACTGCAACCTGTGTAGGGCGGAGGGAGTGGGGAGTAGAGGGTTGTTACACATCCCACACCCCACTCCCTACACCCCACTCTCTACGCCCCACTTGTGAACAATCCCATCGGCATCTACGACTCCGGCGTGGGCGGGCTGTCTGTGCTGCGCCACATTCGTGCCCAACTGCCCTATGAGTCACTGATTTATCTGGCCGATCAGGCACATGTTCCCTATGGGGCGCGCACCCAGGCTGAGATTCGTCAATTCGGCGTTGAAATAGTCCAATTTTTGCGGCAGCAGGGATGCAAGCTGATTGTGGTGGCATGCAACACCGCCACCACCGCCGCTCTTGCTTTTTTGCGGCAGCAATTTCCCAACCTGCCGTTTGTGGGGATGGAACCGGCCGTTAAACCGGCGGCCGCGCAAACGCGCAACGGCCGTATTGGGGTGCTTGCCACGCCCGGCACCTTTCGCAGCGAACGGTATGCGGAATTGTTGGCGCGGTTTGCGGAAAAAACGGCCGTTTTTGAAGACCCTTGTCTCGGTTTGGTGCAGCAAATTGAAGCCGGAGCCACTGATGATCCGGCTACCGATGCCCTTCTAACTACCATTCTGCGCCCCATGCTTGCCAACGGGGTAGACACGCTTGTTCTTGGTTGCACGCACTATCCCTTTGTGCGGCCTGCCATCGAGCGTGTGCTGGCGCACTTAGCTCCTGCCCGCCCAGTTGCCATCATTGACCCTGCCCCCGCTGTAGCGCGGCAAACAGCGCGGCGGCTACAGTTACATAACTTACTCACGCTCGCCACATGCCCTGGCAGCGTGATGTTCTATACCAGTGGCGATCTGGCTTCTTTCAGTCGTTTTATTCAATCGCAACAAACCAGCCTTGCCATTGGCAAAAGCGAGGTATTATGTCCAAAGAAATTCGTCTAGGAACGGCCGTTTCCCAACCCGGCACTATCCAATACGGCCAATGGGACGGCATTGTCCACCCCACCGGCCATAGCGATTGGCTGCCCGTGATTATTGCCCAGGGCAATCAGGATGGCCCCTGTATTTGGCTTACCACCGGCATTCACGGGCCAGAACACGCCGGGCCGGCCGTGCTGTATCAGCTCATCACCCAGGAACTGGTTGACCAACTGGCCGGAACTATTGTTGCTATTCCCGCCCTTAGCCCGGCTGGTATCCGCACCAAATCCTATGTGCCATATCATGTAGACACCAACCCTAACCGGCTTTGGCCTGATGGCAGACCCAAGAAAGAACCCGACCCGGAGAAAACAGGGCTATCGTCCGTCGAAGAGGCGTTTGCCCGGCTGTTTGAACCGCTGCTGGCAACGGCCGATTTTCTTATTGACTACCACAACGCCCAAATTGGCTCCATCTCCTTTGTCTTCCGGGATCGGGTGCTGTATCGCACCGATGTGGGGGATGCTGAGGCCAACAAAGCTGAAGCCGAAGCGCTGTCGGCCAAAATGGATGGGATGATTGCCGCCTACGGCCACAGCGTGGTCAATGAATACGCCGTTGAGCGCTACATCAAAAACGACCTCCACCGCTCTACGTCCGGCGCGGCCTTGCAATTGGCTCGCATCCCCAGCATGACGCTGGAGCTGGGTACGGGGCTGATGCCTGACCCGGCCATTGTGAACGCTTCGGCGGCTGGTACGCGCAATGTGCTCCGTTGGGCGGGGATGCTGCCTGGAGAAATGGAGCCAATCACGGGGATCACGGTGGTTCAGCCGGGCTACCAGGCGCGGCGGACGCTGCAAGCCAAATCGCCAGGGGCATGTGTGGTGCTGCACGTGGCGCAGCCGGGGGATGTGGTGCAAAAGGGGGATGTACTGGCAGAACTGCGGGATGTGTGGGGACGGCCGTTTGGCGAAGGGGTCGTGCGGGCAGAAACAGATGGGTTTGTCGTGGGACGTTCACACGGCATCTACTTCTATCCCGGCCAAACCCTGTTTACGCTCGCCATCCGTGACGATGCGCCGTTGGTGGCACCATATCCTGATGATTATTTTACAGTGTAAGATGAGGTAGAGAGATCGAGAGATTACTAACTCTTAGCTTCTTAATCTCCCTCCTCGGCCAGCAACGTAATGACTTGCTGGCGGGTGGCCGTATTAAGTTTGTCGCTGGCAACAACGGCCGTTTTCACCATCTCTTTGGTCATAAACGGCCGTTTCCCCGCCCACACCACATGCGCCACCTCCCCAAAAATCTCCCGCATCGCCGCCGGTGCCAAATCAAACAGCTTGCCCCCCAAACTGGGCCACACCCCCAGCAAATCTGGCGACAAGATGGACATTTGAAACCGGTTTGCTGCGGCCACAAACCCCGCATCAAAATCAATGTCGGGGTCAAATGATTTCATGGGGGAAGCCAGGTCAATGTGGTAAACGGCCGTTTCTCCCCCCATCCCCACCTCCAAAATCGCTACCGTCTGCATCAACTGCCGCATCACAAAATTCCCCGAAGCCAACGCCCCTGGGTTAATTACCAACACCCCCTCATGCCGATAGACCAGCGGAATGTGCCAATGCCCAAACACCACAATCTCCGCCCCCGCCCGCTGTGCCTGCGCCACGCTGCGCTGTAGCTTAGGTCGTAAACCATCCCCCACCCGTGAAGCCAACTCCTCGGTGCGGTCTGGATAATGGCTGTGCCACAGCAAAATGCGCCGCCCCGCCACCGTCACAAGCTGCTGAAACGGTAGTTCTCGCTGTGCTTCCACCGTGTCATCATTGCCATGCACCGCCACCACCGGGGCGATGGCACTCAGCTTGTCCAGCACCCACAGTGCCCCCACGTCTCCGGCATGGAGCATTAAATCTACACCGGTTAGGGCGGTAAACAGCCCGTCAGGCAAGGCGACTAATCGTTCCGGCATGTGGGTGTCGGAAACAAGCCCCAGGCGAACAACAGATTTTGTGTTTGTACTCATGGGGCTGATTGTAGGATGTTGTGGGCGGTGGGCAAACGGCCGTTTATCTACCATAGCCCTATGCTTTTCCACCGCATGGCATTTGCCAAAAGGACTAACACCCGCTTGAAAAATCGCCAGTGATCGTTTATCTTTACGTATCAAATAAAAAGCAGGGGCGTCACTTTATGATTCAACCATTTCACAAGCTGCCTAACCAGGAGCCAGCCGCTCATATTCCTCTACAGCGTGACATTCTCGCTATGGTTGCTGCGGGTAAGCCCCTTGCCCAGGTTTTGGAAGCATTGTGTTACCTAATCGAGCAGCAATCGCCCGAAGCAATGTGTTCCATTTTGCTCATGGATCCGCTGCACAACGTTTTACGAACAGGTGCTGGCCCCAGCTTGCCCCCAGCCTACGCCGCCGCTCTAGACGGCTTAACAGTGGACAACTGCGCCGGTTCCTGTGGTACGGCCGCTTTTCGGCGCGAACCCGTTATTGTCTCCGATGTTGCCAATGACCCGCTTTGGCGGCCTTTCCGTGAACTTGCCAGTACCTATCATATTCGTGCTTGTTGGTCTACCCCGTTTTTCTCCTCGCGGGGCAGCGTATTAGGCACCTTTGCTATCTCCCACACCAAACCGTCTGAACCAACTTCCATTCATTTGGAATTGATGGATGTAGCTGCTTACCTTGCCAGCATTGCTGTTGAGCGGCAGCATCAGGACGAGGCACTGTTACAAACGCAAAAGCTGGAAAGCCTGGGGGTGCTGGCTGGTGGCATTGCCCATGATTTTAACAATCTGCTGGTTGCCATTCTGGGGCAATCGGCTTTGGCGCGGCGACGTGCTGACCCCGAAAGCCGTGTTCAATATCATTTGGATAAGGTGATTACGGCGGCAGAACGTGCCAAGCAGTTGACGCAGCAGTTGCTTGCCTACACAGGCGGCGGCTATGTGCAAACAGGAACGGTCAACTTTAACGATCTCATTTCAGAAAATCTCCACTTGCTCCAGGTTGCCATTCCCAAGCAAGTGACGCTCGAAACTCATCTGGCTTCGTCTTTGCCCATTATTAAGGCCGACCCTAGCCAGATGCAGCAAGTGGTGATGAATCTCATCATCAATGCGGCTGAAGCGATGAGTGATAAGGCGGGGAAAGTTGTGGTGCGTACAGGGGTGCACCAACTGACACGTGAAGAGCCAGCCTTTACTCGTTACACCAATGAGCCACTAGCGCTTGGTCACTATGTGTGGTTGGAGGTGAGCGATACGGGCGTGGGGATGTCACCGGAGACGATTCTCAAAATTTTTGACCCATTTTTTTCTACCAAGCTAACGGGGCGAGGGCTGGGGCTGGCGGCGGTGCTGGGCATTATGCGGCGGCATCAGGGAGGATTGCGGGTCATTAGCGAGGTCGGGCGAGGGACGGCGTTTACGCTACTTTTTCCGGCACCTCCCGGAACCGGCGAGCCAGCCAATGCGCCCGTTAATTCTCCTGCTGAGGTTATATTCTCTCTTTCGGGCACCGTTTTGGTCATTGACGATGAGGAGATGGTGAGGCAATCGGTGAGTGATATGTTAATTGAACAGGGGATGGTGGTATTAACGGCCGTTAACGGCCAAGATGGCATCACCACCTACCAACAACACCAAGATATTATCCACCTCATCATCCTTGACCTTTCCATGCCCGGCCTTTCCGGCGAAGAAACCTTCCACGCCCTCAAAGCGATCAACCCCGCTGCTAAAATCCTCCTTTCCTCCGGCTACGACGAAATCCAGTCCGTAGATCGCATTCGCACTGTCGAAGCCGTGGGCTTTATCCAGAAACCCTACCATCCCAACGATCTTTTCGCTGAGCTACAAAAGCAGCTTTCTTAAACCCACCACCATTCCCTATCCAGCTCCCAATTGGGTAGCTTTTGACAGCAAAATAAGGGTAAAACACCGTTCAGAAGCGTTGCCCACCAGCAACGCTTCCTTTTTGCCTGTGTTTATTTGTTACAGAAAAAGGTTGGGAAACTAAGAGACTAGGAGACTAGGCGTATAATGCTCTCTCAATCTCCAATCGCCAATCTCGTACACTTTTACCCTGATAATTTCCACGGAGGACAAGAAATCTGTGACGGAAAAGTCTTCACGTTTGCCTGGGTTTTACCAATTATCGCTTGAACAACGGCTAGAGATGGTGGCCGACTGGGCAGGGCTGACCGCAGAGGAATGCCAGCACCTGTCCCACATTGGCCTGCCGGCCAGCCAGGCAGACAAAATGATTGAGAATACGCTGGGGACATTTGAGCTGCCGCTGGGGATTGCCGTGAACTTTCTGGTTAACGGGCGCGACTATTTGATTCCTATGGCCGTCGAAGAACCCAGCGTGCTGGCTGCCGTCAGCCACGCCGCCAAACTCATTCGTGAGGGGGGCGGTTTCCACACCTCATCTACCGATCCGGTGATGATCGGCCAGATTCAGGTGCTTGATATTCCCGACATGGAAGCGGCGATGGTGGCGTTGGCGGCTAACAAACAACGGCTGATGGACGAGGCCAATGCGTGCAGCCAAAGCATTGTCAAGCGGGGGGGCGGGGCGCGGGATATTGAAATACGGCCGTTTCCAGAAACGGCCGTTGGCTCCATGCTCGTCGTCCACCTGCTCTACGACACCCGCGATGCTATGGGAGCCAACGCCATCAACACCGCCGTCGAAGCCATCGCCCCGCTAGTGGCTGACCTGACCGACGGCCGTACCAATCTCCGCATCCTTTCCAACCTCACTGACCGGCGGCTGGCAACCGCCCGCTGCACCATTCCCGCCGCCGCTCTTGCCAAACACGGCATTTCCGGCCACGAAGCGGCACAGTTTATTGCCGAGGCCAACGAATTTGCCGTGGTTGACCCGTACCGGGCGGCAACCCACAACAAGGGGATTATGAACGGGATTGATGCGGTTTGTTTGGCAACGGGCAACGATTGGCGGGCGATTGAGGCGGGGGCTCATGCGTATGCGGCCAGAAACGGCCGTTATTCCGCCCTCACCGACTGGCATGTAGACGCAAACGGCGACCTCTATGGCGAAATCACCTTGCCCATGGCCGTTGGTATCGTTGGCGGAGCTACCAAAGTTCACCCCGCTGCCAAAGTTGCCCTCAAAATCCTCGGCGTAGACTCTGCCGCCGAACTGGGTGAAGTGATGGCCTGTGTGGGGCTGGCGCAAAATTTGGCCGCCATCAAAGCTCTCGCCACCGTCGGCATCCAAAAAGGCCACATGCGGATGCACGCCCGCCAGGTCGCCCTCGCCGCCGGAGCCACCGACGGCCAGGTGCAGCGCATCGCTGACCTGCTTGTGCAAGAACAAAACATTCGCGTTGACCGCGCAAAGGAACTTTTGTCAGTAATCAGTAATCGGTAATCAGTAAACAGTTTGTGAACTGTTTACTGTCTACTGATTACTGATTACTGGTCACTGATTACTGAAATGGACGGATATAGACCAGAAGATGGATTGATGAAACCTGATAAGGAAGTGGGCATCGTGGGTTATGGTGCCTACGTGCCGCGCTATCGGTTGCCAGCAACGGCCGTTTCCCAAATGTGGACTGACGGCGAAGGCGGCACCCCGATCAAAGAAAAAGCTGTGAATGGCCTCGACGAAGACGTGATTACCATGTCGGTCGAAGCCGCCCGCAACACTTTGTTGCGAGCGCAGATTAACCCCCAACATATTCGTGCCGTTTGGATTGGCAGCGAGAGCCATCCCTACGCTGTCAAACCCAGCAGCACCATCGTCGCCGAAGCCATCGGTGCCGTTCCCAACACCCTCGGTGCCGACTGGGAATTTGCCTGCAAGGCGGGCACGGAAGCAATGCAGGCGGCCATGGGTGTAGTTGGCTCCGGCATGGCGCGGTATGCTATGTCTATCGGCATGGACACCGCCCAAGGCCGCCCCGGCGACGCGCTGGAATACACCGCCGCCGCTGGTGGCGCGGCCGTTCTCATTGGCCCCGCCGCCGAATCCGTTGCCATCATCAACGGCTCCTACTCCTACGTCACCGATACCCCCGACTTTTGGCGGCGTGCTCACGCCACCTACCCCTCCCACGGCGACCGCTTCACCGGTGAACCCGCCTACTTTAAGCATGTCACCAGTGCCGCCCGCGCCATGATGGAAGCCATGGGAACCACCTCGGCTGACTACGATTGGGCCGTGTTTCACCAGCCCAACGCCAAATTCCCGCAGCGTGCTGCCCAAGAACTCGGCTTTTCCGCCGAGCAAATTGCCCCCGGTCTGCTCAGCCCGCGCATTGGCAACACCTATTCTGGCTCTTCTATCATTGGCCTTACCGCCATTTTGGACATAGCTCAGCCCGGCGACCGCATTCTCATGGTCAGCTACGGCTCCGGCTCCGGCTCCGATGCCTTTGACCTGACCGTAACCGAGCGACTGCTGGAAGTGCGTGACCGCGCCCCCAGCACCGAAACCTACATCGCCCGTCGCACGGAAATTGATTACGCTACGTATACGCGGTTTAGAGAAAAGATTAAGATGAACTAAAAGGCGATTAGAGATTAGAGATTAGAGATTGTGACCCTTCACCAATCTCCAATCTCCAATCCCCAATCCCCAATCTCCCTTATCATGACAAACGTATCAATCATTGGCCTCGGCCAAACAGATGTAAAAGAACATTGGCAAACGTCGCTGCGCCATTTGGCGTGGTATGCCATTGAAGCGGCGTTGGACAATGCCCATATCAATAAAGTAGACGGCATTTTTGTTGCCAACATGCTGGCTGGCCCTCTCAGCGGACAGCAGCATTTGGGGGCACTCATTGCCGATTTTTCCGGGCTGCGTGGCGTGGAAGCGGTGACGGTGGAAGCCGCCGACGCTTCCGGCGGAGCCGCGCTGCGTCAGGCGGTGATGGCGGTGCAAAGCGGCCTTATGGAAACGGCACTGGTTGTTGGCGTGGAAAAGATGACCGATCTGGTTGGTTCTCCCGTCACCTCTGCCTTGGCGCTGGCGCTTGATGCTGACTATGAAACGGTTCACGGCATGACCCCAGCCGCTGTCGGAGCACTGCTGATGCGCCGCTATATGTACGAATATGGGGTGCAGGTGGCCGATTTTGCTGGCTTTAGCGTCAACGCCCACGCCAACGGTGCGGTTAATCCGCTGGCGATGTTCCGTAACAAGCTGCGGGCTGACCGTTTTGCCTCGGCTCCGCTGGTGGCTGACCCGGTGACGCTATTTGATGCTGCCCCCACGGGCGACGGCGCGGCGGCGGTCATTGTGACCAACTATGAACGGGCGCAAGATATGGTGCCGCAGCCGATTCGCATTGCTGGTTCGGCCATTGCCACCGACACGCTGGCAATTCATGACCGCAAGGAGATGCTGTGGCTGGCGGCAGCGCAAAAGAGCGCGGCCAAGGCAATGACGGCGGCGGGCGTGAGCCACGACGATATTGATGTGCTGGAACTGCATGACGCCTTTACGGTGCTGGCGGCGTTGTCGCTGGAGGCCATCGGCTTTGCCGAACGGGGTGAAGGGTGGAAGTTGGCGCGGGATGGGGAGATTGGCAGAAACGGCCGTATTCCCATCAGCACCTTTGGTGGTCTGAAAGCGCGGGGCAACCCCGGTGGCGCAACCGGCGTTTACCAAATTGTGGAAGTGGCGCGGCAGCTTCGCGGTGAAGCCGGTGACAACCAAGTGTCTGGGGCAACGATTGGTATGGCGCAATGTTTGGGAAGCGCAGGCGCAACGGCCGTTACGCATGTGTTGAGCAAGTAACAGGTAACAAGTGGCAGGTCACAAGCAATCTTTACCTGCTGCTTGTTACCCGCAAAACTGCCCAAAAAGCACGTTTTCAGCTTGTACAACCTGTCTAATGGCATAAGGCTTTGATAGCTTTTGACAGGATTTTTGCTCTCACTGGCAGTGAATGAGAGAAAAGATGTGGATAATACCCAACTGAAATTAATCTGAGGCGGCGATTTGAT
>JAGQGA010000850.1 GCA_020432595.1 Anaerolineales bacterium
CGACCTGCTCTTCCTGCCGGCACCCAACTTTGGCAACGGCAACCGCATCGGTGCCGCTTCCTGGCAGTTCGGCATCTCCGCCGACAGCCAGCACAAAGATGGTGCCAACGCTTTCATCGCTTTTGCGATTCAGGATCAATACCTGGCCGCTTTCTCTGACGGCATTGGTCTGATTCCTTCCACGCCCAGCGCGGCAGCATTGACCAAAAATTATGCCCCCGGTGGCCCGTTGGAAATCTTCTTTGACCTGAGCAACCGTCAGGCCACGCTGCGTCCGCCGACACCAGCTTATCTCTCGGCTGCCCTCACCTTTGAAAAGGCGTTGGCCGACATCGCCAATGGGGCTGATGTGGTAGATGCTCTGGATGCAGCCGCTGATGAAATCAACACCGACATCGAAGCCAATGGTGGCTATGGATTTGACGGCTCCGTGGTTGGGCCGTCCATTCATGAGGACGCGATTGCCACGGGTGCCATGGCCGCTGCCCCTGTTGAAGAAGCGGCTGCTGAACCGACCGGCGACGCTGCTGAAGTTAGCATGTGGTATCACGGCGCTGGCAACGAAACCGAACGCGCCATTCTCTTGAGCATTGTTGATGATTTCAATGCTTCGCAAGCTGCCTGTAACGTATCCATCCAGGACTTCCCGCAGGAAAGCTACAATGAATCTATCGTGGCCGCCGCTCTCGCTGGCGACCTGCCCGACATCATTGACGTAGACGGCCCCGTCATGCCTAACTGGGCATGGTCTGGCTACATGGTTCCGCTGCAACTATCTGACGGTGCTTTGGATGGCTTCCTGCCTGGTGCCGTTGGCAAATGGAACGGCGAAGTTTACTCCGTTGGTCTGTGGGACGCTGCGGTGGCGATGTTTGCCCGCCGCTCCGTTCTCGAAGCCAATGACATTCGCATCCCCACCCTCGACGACCCGTGGACGACCGAAGAGTTTGACGCAGCCCTGGAAACCCTCCAAGCCAGCGGCGACTTTGAGTACGCCCTTGATCTCGGCATGGC
>JAGQGA010000851.1 GCA_020432595.1 Anaerolineales bacterium
CCCGCTCCACAGCGAACTCATCTGGTACCCGCTGGGCATCGACTTGGTGCTCTACACCTACAATTTCTTCCACGCGCTCATCGCCCAACCACTCATGCTGGCCTTCAACCTGCCCGTGGCCAGCAACATCGCCCTGCTCTTCAGCACCGTCATGAGCGGGTATGGGACGTTTTTGTTGGTGCGGTATGTGCTTGAAAGCGCGAAGATTGAAGAATTAAGATTGAAGATTGGGGGGGGCGGGAGATTGGGAGATTGGGAGATTGGGAGATTGTCGGGCGGCGCGGGCGACCGTTCGTCGGACGGAGAACCAATCTCCCAATCTCCCAATCTCCATGAATCTCCGCGGCTCCCCAATCTTCAATCTTCAATCCTCATTCCTGCTTTTTTGGCCGGCCTCATCTACGCCTTCGCCTCCAACCGGGCCATCTACGCCGCGCTGGGCCACTACGACATGGTGACCACCCAGTGGATTCCGTTCTACGCGCTCATGCTGCTGCGCGTCTTCGACGGCCGGCTGCACGCGTCGCAACGGCGCAAGGCCGCGCTGCTGGGCGGCTTCTTCTTCGCGCTCAACGGCCTGGCCGAAATGATCACCGCCGTCTTCCTGGCCATCTTTACGTTGCTTGTGGTGGTGGATTATGGGCTGCGATTGTGGAAGGAACATCGGGATTTAGAGATTGGGAGATTGGGAGATTGGGAGACTGAGGGAGATGAACGTGCCGCGCACACGCAGCCAATCTCCCAATCTCCCAATCTCCATCAATCTCCGCGTCTCCCCAATCTTCAATCTTCAATCCTGAATCTTGTCCTGTTAGGAGCCGTCGCCTTTCTCCTCTGGTCGCCCGCGTTGGTGCCGATTTTGCGGCAGTTCTTGACCGACAATTTTGCGCTGAAGGGATGGGGCGAGGCCATTCCGTTGAGCACGGACCTGCTGGGCTGGTTCACGCCGACGGTGCTGCATCCCGTCTTCGGCGGTGACTTGGTGGCC
>JAGQGA010000852.1 GCA_020432595.1 Anaerolineales bacterium
TGTTGTTGCCGGTTATGTGACGCATCCGGCAGAATGGATATATTCCAGTTATCAAGATTATATTGGTTTGCGTAACGGTACGCTGCCAAATATGGAAACTATCAGGCAAATATTGGGTGGACCGGAAGTGTATAAGGCTTTTGTAGAAGATGAGACAGAGCAGGATTTGAAGGAGATTGCTCATTTGTTGATGGATTAGGGTGTAGGTGTATAGAAACTGGGTTTTTGAAAAAACCGGGTTTCTATTGTGTTAAACGATAGCCAATGCCGGGCACGGTGAGGATGAGCGCGGGCCGGCCGGGATTCAGCTCTACTTTTTCGCGCAGGCGGCGGATGTGGACGTTGACGGTGCGGTCGTCTGCAATGGGGGCATCGTATCCCCAAACGGCCGTTAACAACTGCCCTCTGCTCAATGCCTGACCGGGATGCTGTGCCAGGTATGCCAGCAGTCGGAACTCGGTGGGCGTCAGGTCGATGAGGTCGCTGCCGCGCCAGACGCGATTTTGACTGAGGTCAATTACCAGGTCGGCGGCAAAGAGCTGGTTGGCACCGGAGGCGGCCAACTCGCCGTAAGCGCGGCGCAGCAGGGCGCGAATACGCGATTGTAGTTCGCGCAGGCCGTAGGGTTTGGTCATGTAGTCGTCGGCTCCCATTTCCAGCCCCAGCACCTTGTCCATCTCGTCGTCATGCACGGTGAGCATGAGGATGGGCTGACGCAGTTGGCGCTGACGCAGTTGGCGGCAGACGTCGAAGCCGGAGCCGTCGGGCAGACGCACGTCGAGAATGATCAGATGGGGGTTGTGGTCTTGGGCGAATTGGATGCCGGAACGGCCGTTGTTTTTCCACGTCACTGCATACCCGGCATCTTGTAGTGCGTCTTGCAAGGATTGGGCAACGGCCGTGTCATCTTCAATAATCAAAATATGCGTCTTGGGCTGCATAATGTGCGACTATAGATGAGTGGGCTGTTGCTGTCAACTCCATGAA
>JAGQGA010000853.1 GCA_020432595.1 Anaerolineales bacterium
GAAGGAATGGGCAGGACGGCAATGGCGAATTCGGCCTGGTGGTAGGGGGTGCGAGCGAGCAGCCAGGCGAGTTCGTCGGGCTGCTCGCGGATGACGCGCAGCAGATGGATGACATCGCCATTTTTGTCGTTGACGACGCGGGGGAGCCAGGGAACGTTGAGGCTGAAGACGGCGGAGCCGCAGAATGGTTCGACGATGCGGCTGGTGTCGGGCGGTAGAAGCTGGAGCAGGGGGCGGACCAGCCGATAGCTGCCGCCGTAATACGGCCAGCCGCTGGCTTCGATAGGGGTGTTGGGGGGAAGGTTCATAGGGGTTTCTCCAAGATCATGGGACGCGGACAAACGCGGACGAACGCGGATAAAGGATGAAGGACGAAGGACGAGGGACGGAAGGATAGGTCATGGTCGGGCATTGGCTGTGAGCGGTTGTTTTCATCTGTGGGATGTCCATTGAATCTGTTTTGAAAATGGGACACGGAAGGACGCGGAAGGACACGGATGAGGGGTATGGGTTGCTGTGGTTGGTTGTCAGTCGTCGATGGGGGATGGAAAAATAGGTCATGTTCAGGCATTGGCTGTGAGCGGTTGTTTTCATCCGTGGGGTGTCTATCGAATCTGTTCTGAAAACGGGACACGGAAGGACGCGGAAGGACACGGATGAGGGGTATGGGGTGCTGTGGTCGGTTGTCGGTCATGAGTCATGGGTCGTCCGTCGTCTGTCGTCAGTTGTCTGTCGTCCCTCATCTGCCATCCGCCATCCATCTAACCGCTTACACCAGCCAAAGGCACCAGCCTGATGGTAATCTGCAGCTGCTGGCTGCGGCGGATGTGGCTGCGGAAGTTGAGGCTGTAGGGTTGGTACCCTTCGGCCTGGGCTTGGAGATTGTAGGGCTGGGGGACGGCGGGGATGGTGAGAGTGCAGTGGGTGGTGAGGGGACAAACGGCCGTTAATCCCCCTCTTTCCACTTCCTCTGGCTGGC
>JAGQGA010000854.1:0-706 GCA_020432595.1 Anaerolineales bacterium
CATCCCCAAGAATCAACCGTGCGCCGTGATGTCATCATCATGCAGATGGTGGCGGTGGAGACGGGCGGCGTGGCGTTTTCGACGGTAGGCGCAGCGGACGACCGGGTTGTGGTGACGTTGGGGGAGCCGAATAGCTTGCTGATGCCGCAGTTGGGGTGGGGAAAACGGCCGTTATCCATCCTGCCCCCCTATGCCCGGCGGCTGCAGCAGCTTTTGCGCGGCGTGCGCCGGGCACTGGGGCCGGGCAGTTGGGAAATCGCCTGGCTTGACGATGGGCGCGACTGCTGGCTGGTGCAGGTGATGGAGGATGGGACGCGGACGAACGCGGACGAACGCGGAGATTGATTGGATATGCTGTAGGGGTGTATTGCACACGCCCTTCTCCAAATATGCCAGTTCCCCTACAAAATCCCACATAACCAGACGCAAAATTTTGCGTCTCTACCTAATGTTTATATGTCGTTTCCCCCAGGGGGATGCCCGTAAATTCCAACATGCGTTCATCCAGCACCGGCAACGGCCGATTTGTAAACGCATCGTACAGCCCCAGCGTGACCCCCATTTTTTGCCCGTCGGTGGCCGCATCGCTGGGGGTGAGCGTGTGGCGTGAGGTGACGCGGGAACCGGTAACCCATTTGAGGGTGGGGATGCCGCCCAGTGCCGGAATCGAATCATCTAAATCCCACCACGCCCAGTGAAACCCATC
>JAGQGA010000854.1:716-973 GCA_020432595.1 Anaerolineales bacterium
ACTGACACCACATAGTCGCGGTTGATGGGCTGGCGGCTGCGGAAGGTGAGGGCGGGAGATTGGCGATTGGGGATTGGGGCGTTTGTCCAGAAGATGCCGTTGCCGAGGGGGATGTAGTGAGTAATCGGTAAACAGTAAACAGTAATCAGTATGAAGGTGCGGAACTGATTACTGATTACCGAATACTGATTACTGATAGTTCCCCATGTGCCGACAAACGAGGGTAAGTTAGACAAATCGGGATTGTCGCGGACTTA
>JAGQGA010000855.1 GCA_020432595.1 Anaerolineales bacterium
TACAGCAGCGATTTGGAAAACGCGCTTAACGTTGCCAGCCAGGGGGGGAGCGCCCAAAACGCCGCCTACAACGCCGCCGTGCAGACCATCCAGGCCGCCTTTGCCGCCGCCTCCGACGAAGCCATCACAACCCAACTGCTGGTGGTAAAGCCCGATACCCCCCAGCCCACCTGGTACATCACCGACAACGGTCATGAGTTGATGCACTATGAACTGACCCAGCCGACGGCCGGCGGCAGCATCTCTGTTGCCAAAGAAGCCCAAATCTACATCGCGCCGGAGGCTTCCGACTGGGGCAACGGCCTCAAGTTTGACCAGGGGTTTCACGTCAGCGGCATTTTCAAATTCCTGCTGCTGGAAGTGGAGATGGACATTGAGGTGGACAAAAGCAAAGGGGTTTACGCTGATGTTTATCTGGCCCCCATCATTCTGGGCGACAAACGGCTCTTTTCTATTGTGGCGGATCAGGCTGGGTTGGCCGAGCAGAAAAAGTTAGTGACGGCGGGACAATTAGAAATACCTCCTGGTGGCCCCTACCTCTCCTTCTCTACCTATGAGCGCCCCGACGCGCCGCCCAACTTGCAAAAACCCCACTTTTTTATGTCGGGCGATGTCACCATTTTGCTGGCGAGCTTTGGCATTACCGTCGAGTTTGACCCCGATCATTTCCTGATTCACGTGGAAGACAGTTCCATCCTGACCAAGTTTGAGTTCGATGCCACGGTTGGCAGCGATGGGTTCTCTGGGGCTGGCTCCTTTACGCTGGGCGAAAACGTGATTGACCTGGGTGCGCTGGGCAAGATTACGCTGCCGGGTTTTGATGCCGGGCTGGGATTGGGGTGGAACAAACCCAACAACAGCATTGAAGCGGCACTGCATTTTGGCGTGACGCTGCCCATTTTAGGGCATAAAGAGTTCCTGAATGTGCAGGTGGATTACAGCACCAAGGAGCTGGC
>JAGQGA010000856.1 GCA_020432595.1 Anaerolineales bacterium
TCTGCTTGCCCTAAACTATTGCCTCCCCAGCAGTCCACGCTGCCGTCGGCTTTGAGGCCGCAGTTGTGATAATTGCCGGCCGTCAGGATGGTGTCGTCTTGGGCAGTGGGCAAGGCGCTGGCACTGGCAAGCCGCAGGCCACCCAGCAGCAAAAGCAGCAGCAGTCCCGCCAACTTTAGGGTTTGTCCCATCGTTTTTTTGATTGTGTTCATGTTTATATTCCTCATCTTTGATTACCTAAAAGTTTAATGTTTTCGTTACGGTTGGTTTAGGTTCGGTTCGTTGTTTTTTGTCTCATTTACCTCCTCATCAAGGTAGCGGGAGAAGTTCAACTTCTCCAAAGAAGTTGAACTTCTTGCTCAATTGCTGCTTACTTTAGGCGTTTTCACCATCCAGCTCACAACTCTTCAGCTTCTCACCCGTCGTACAGGTATCCATACCGGCGCTGCCGTCAAGCTGGTCGGTGTCCGCACCGCCGTCCAGGATGTCGTCTCCCTGCCGGCCGTACAGCCGGTCATCCCCAGCCTCACCATACATCCGGTCATTGCCATCATCGCCACGCATGTTGTCACGGCCGGCGCCACCGTACATCGTGTCGTCGCCATCGTGACCCACCATCGTGTCGTCGCCGTCGTCGCCATACAGCGTGTCGTTGCCATCATTGCCATCCAGCCGGTCCTTGTCACCACCGCCGTGGAGTTCATCGTGGCCGTCACCACCGTACAGCTTGTCGCGGTCTCGGCTGTCGTAGAGGGTGCTGTTATCCACCTCGCCACCCCAGAGGATGTCGCTGCCGTCCCCGCCAAAAAGCTGGTCGTTGCCGGGGCCACCGATGAGGCAGTCGTTGCCGCCCATTCCGGCGATGCGGTCATTACCACCATAGCCAAAGATAATGTCGTTGCTCGGCGTGCCGGTAATCTTATCGTTGCCCTCGGTGCCATAGATCACATTGACA
>JAGQGA010000857.1 GCA_020432595.1 Anaerolineales bacterium
CGACGAAAGTCACGGTGGGTGCGGTCGGATAACGGCCGTTGCATGATGCCCGCTGCCAAGGTCTCCCACTCGTTAATCGGGAAAGCGATTAAGTTTTGGTCGAATCCGCGTGTAACGACAATCCCGGCTGCTAAATCGCCGCGAAACTTAGCGGGGATAATCAGCCGTCCTTTTTCGTCAATGTTGTGCAGATATTCTCCCAGTAACATCCTTTACCCTTTAATAGAACAAACGTTCTGTAAACACTCCATTTTGCTGGTCATTTGGGGGGTTTTTGGCACTACTATGCCCCACTTTGCCCCACTTCCTACCACCTTGCGCCAACAGTATACACCAAAGCCACTTTTGGGGAAAGATGCAAAATTAATCTTTTAAGGTAGAAATGGGAAAGGATAATGTGGTGCGGCACGGTCGTACCCATGAAAATCGTGGCTGGTGGTTGGTAGTTGGTTGCTTGTGCCAGCCGCCATTTATAGAGGAAGCTATTGATGTTGACACAATATGAACAACACCCTGGTTTGGTACTTTTTGCGGAACTGCTGGTGGCAGCCCCGTCGGGGCGGGAGCAGGGGGTGGCAGCGGTGATTCGGCAGAAGCTGGATGAGATGGGGGTGGCGCATGAGACGGATGGGGCGGGGAATGTGTTGGTGCGGCTAAACGGCCGTTCTGTCACCGCGCCCCTTTGCTGCCTTGCCGCCCACATGGACGAAATTGGCATGGTGGTGACGCGGATTTTGCCCAACGGCACGCTGCAAGTGGAGCGTTCCGGCGGGCTGTTTGCCTGGAAATTAGGCGAAGGGCCGGTGGAGTTGGTGGGCGACAAGACATCGGTGGTGGGGGTGCTGTCCATGGGTTCCACCCACACTGCCGAGCGGGCTGGAGGTGTGGCGTGGGGGGATGTGCGGGTGCTGACGGGGTTAACCCCGGCACAGTTGGCTGAGGCGGGGGTGC
>JAGQGA010000858.1 GCA_020432595.1 Anaerolineales bacterium
AGGTGGCGCAGCATGGTGCTGGACGCTTGCAGCTCTTGCAGCCGCACCACAAAACGCGCTTCCAAATCGCCGCTGGTGGCGATGATCGGCTCCACCGGGAACACGTCATAGGCGGCGTAGGGCGCCTCGATGCGCACGTCGCGGGTGACGCCCGAAGCTCTGGCGTTGGGTCCGACGGCACCGAGTTGTTCAGCCTGAACGGCCGTCATCACCCCAATGTTGCGCGTGCGCTGGAGGAACATGCCGTCGTTGCTCACCACGTTCAGGTAATGCTCGATACGGCCGTCAAAAAAGTCCAGCCCTTCCAGGATCATCTCGATTTGCTCTGGCGTCACGTCAAACTTCACCCCGCCGAGCAGGTTGGCCGAGTAATTCACCCGGTTGCCCGTTAGATTTTCCAGAATGTCCATCACCGTTTCGCGGTCGCGCCAGGTGTACATGAACAGGGTGTCGAACCCGGCTTCGTGGGCGGCCACACCAAACCAGAGCAGGTGGCTGTGGAAGCGCTCCAGCTCGGCCACCAGCACGCGAATCGCCTGGGCGCGCGGTGGGGCAGTCACGCCCGCCAGCTTCTCCACGCCCAGCACATAGGCCAGGGTGTGAATGTGCGAGCAAATGCCGCAGATGCGTTCCAGCAGGTACAGATCCTGCGTCCAGGTGCGCGCTTCGGTTGCTTTTTCAATGCCGCGATGGGCATAGCCCAGCCGCACCGCGCCGTCAGTGACGATCTCGCCATCCACGGCAAACTCAAAGTGGGCCGGTTCTTTCAAGGCCGGGTGCTGCGGGCCAATGGGCACGATAAATTTGTTGCTGCCCGGTTCAACCGGCGTGGGGGCGGCGGTACGGCCGTTTCCCACCACCAAACTCGCATCAAAATCCTTGCGCAGCGGATACACCTCTGCGGGCCAATCGTCCGGCAGGAAGAGGTGTCCGGTGTGCGGCGTATCCGT
>JAGQGA010000859.1 GCA_020432595.1 Anaerolineales bacterium
TGGTTTTGTCCAAATCCCTCATGGGAGCCAACGGCTGTTCTGACTAAGTACCAGTTCTGGAAGCACATCTTATTTTATTTGTCCAAATCCCTCATGGGAGCCAACGGCGGTTCTGACCGATTACCACGCTGACCGACAGCGAGCGCACGATTCAGTCCAAATCCCTCATGGGAGCCAACGGCCGTTCTGACATATGTGCTTGAAAGTTAGTCCGATGGCAACATCGGATCCAAATCCCTCATGGGAGCCAACGGCCGTTCTGACATGACCCCAGGTACGGGAAAGAGGAAACAATTTTCAGTCCAAATCCCTCATGGGAGCCAACGGCCGTTCTGACGTTGAACAACCTGAACCGACTCCCGATCCAAGTCCAAGTCCAAATCCCTCATGGGAGCCAACGGCCGTTCTGACGCGATCTTGTATGTGAATAAGTCGGAATCTACGCTGTTTGTCCAAATCCCTCATGGGAGCCAACGGCCGTTCTGACTTGGGGATCCAGACGGAGATGGGTCATGGTGTTCTGTCCAAATCCCTCATGGGAGCCAACGGCCGTTCTGACGTTTGGACCGCTGTCATTCCTGATCGGATGGCTTTCGTCCAAATCCCTCATGGGAGCCAACGGCCGTTCTGACGACGGGTGTTGCATGCCGATACACCCATACCGTTAAGTCCAAATCCCTCATGGGAGCCAACGGCCGTTCTGACTCGCTCGCCGGCGGACAGTCTCGACTGATCTTCACGTCCAAATCCCTCATGGGAGCCAACGGCCGTTCTGACGAAGAGACGCCCCCAACGATATCCAGATAAAGCTCTGTCCAAATCCCTCATGGGAGCCAACGGCCGTTCTGACTCTTCACTCCAGAGTTGTCAGATTGGGGGCAGACAGTAGTCCAAATCCCTCATGGGAGCCAACGGCCGTTCTGACAATCGATAGTGCTG
>JAGQGA010000085.1 GCA_020432595.1 Anaerolineales bacterium
TCTGCCCGCTTGCTAGAACAAGTGATGAAGGAGCATGGCGTAAAAAACTTTGGTATTGCCTCTAACCCCGAATTTTTGGCACAGGGCAATGCCATCGAAGGGTCACGCCGCCCTGACCGGGTTGTGGTGGGTGCTGATTCGGATGAAGATTTCAAAATCATGCGTCGCGTTTACTCCCAATTCATTAACCACGTTCGCATTCGCTATCTGGAAACCACTCCGGAAACGGCCGAAGCCATTAAATATATGGGCAACACGCTGCTGCTCACCTACATTTCCTTCTGGAATGGTGTGGGGGCGCGACTGGCGGAAGCTGTTCCCAATATTCGCATGGAAGATTTGAAGGTTGGGGTTACGGCCGATAATCGCATCAGCCATTGGGGTTCCTATGTCAGCAACGGAGCCGGTGGAAGCTGCTTTGGCAAAGATATTCAGTCGCTGATCTACCAACTTAACAAAGCCGGCCGCTCCACCGACCTGCTGCAAGCGGTTTACAACATTAACGAATACCAAAAAACGTATTTGATTGACCGGGCTGTTTACGAAGCAGGCTTTAATTTCAACCAGAAAAGCGTAGCTCTGCTGGGGTTGGCGTTCAAGAAACGCACCAACGACATGCGTGACTCGGCTGCTTTGAAAGCGGTTGAGACATTGCTGGCGCGGGGCGTGAAAGAGATTCGTGCTTACGACCCATTGGCAATGGAAGAAGCGCAGCGCACCTGGTTTAACCCCAAAAACAACCACCTGTTTGAACGGATTACCTATCACGATTCGGCCAAAGAAGCGATTCAAGGCAGCGATGCAGTCTATATCTCCACCGATTGGGAAGAGTTCCGTGGGCTGTCGCGCACCATTGAAACGGCCACCCAAACGCCTTATCTGGTGATTGACGGCCGGCGCATGATTCCTGACTTCGAGACGCTGGTAGAACGGGGTTATGACGTTATTTCTGTAGGTGGCACTCATTTAAAAGGGAAAAAAGCAAGCCCTAGCAGCGCCAACGGGCTTGTTTCTTCAAAAGAAGTTGCCGAGCTGGAAACGGCTTAGAAGAAGTAATCAGTAACCAGTAATCAGTAATCAGTAATCGATACACTGATTACCGATCACTGATTACTGACTACTATTTAGTAGTGAGCCAAGCTGCCTTCCTGACGGGCGCGTTCCACCGCAAAGCGAAAGACCAAAAGCGCGAGCGGGAAAAGGACAAGACAGAAGGCGGCGAGCGTGAACATCTCTGGGGCAAGATCGGCCCAACTAGCACCACCTAATAGTGCCAAACGCATAGCGCGAAGGGCATGGGTGATGGGCAGCAGTTGTGCAACTGTTTGCAGCCAGTTGGGCATGATCGAAACGGGATAAAAAACGCCGCTAATTAAGTTGGCGGCGTTGCCGAAAAGCGCGGTGAGGCTCTCACCGCGCTTTGTGATCATCATGACGCTGGCGGCGAGGATGCCGATGCTGGCGAAGGCGATGATGGCAAGCAGCAGCACCAACAGCGCAGCCAAATAGTTGGCACCGGTAAAGCGCAACCCCAACAGTCCGACTCCAATTAGCAAATAGACAAGTACGCGGAAGGTGGCATAGGTGTAGCTCCACAGGGCGGAGCCGACGATGACGGTGCCAACGGCCGTTGGTGTCATGAGCAACGCTTCCAACGTGCCGGTGGTTTGTGCTTGCCGCAGCGCTTGGGAGAAGCTGGACAGCCCCACGCCAAAGTAGCTGCCCAACGCCAGGCCGATGAGGACAAAAGCAAAGTAGTCGCCGTTGTAGGGTTCCAGCAGCGGGGCAACCTGGTCGCCCACAAACTGCGAGAGAAAGTAAAAAATGAGGGTGCGGAGCAAGACGCCGCCAATGCCAGCCCAAAACGCCAGCCGGTAGCTGGTTTCGATATAGAAGTCGCGGACGAGGAAGGCGTAGAGGTGGGGGAGCAGGGGAGCGGAGGAGCGGAGGAGATTCCCCCCTACCCCCCTGCCCCCCTGCTCCCCTGCACTTTTATTTGGCTGGGACATGGCTTTGTTCTCCTGTGAAGCGTTGAAAGACGGCTTCGAGAGAGGGAGGGGTGGCTTCGATGGTGTAGATGTGGTGCTGGTGCTGGCGGAGGTAGTCGAGAACGGCCGTTAATTTCCCCCCATCCTCCTCTGCCCAGAACGAAAGCTGCGTTTGCCCGGCCGCTGGTTCAGTCGCTTCGGCATGGGGGAGCAAGGGGGCAAGAGTGGACAAAACGGCCGTTTTTTCCCCAGCCACCACCAGCGAATAATGCCGCTGTGTCCAAAGCTGGCGGCGCAGGTCGGCCGGCCGACCCACCGTTTGCAGCTTCCCCTGGTGCAGCAGCCCCACCCGGTCACACAGCGTTTCCGCTTCCGCCAAATCATGAGTAATCAAAAAAATCGTCATGCCCTGCTCCCGCCGCAGCCGCTGGATGAGCACATGCAGGTTGTGGGTGGCGGTGGGATCCAGGCTGCGGCTGGGTTCATCAAGGAATAGGAGACGCGGCTGGTGCAGCAACCCCCGCGCAATGGCAAGCCGCTGCTTCATGCCGCTGGAAAATTGGGCAAACGGCCGTTCGCCCACCCCATCCAGCCCCACATCTTGCAGCACCGTCGCCACCTGCTGCCGCGCCTGCTGTCCGCGCAGCCCATGCATGGCGGCAAAAAAATCGAGGTTACGCCGCGCCGACAGCCGCCAGTAAAAGCTGCGTTCGTCGCTGCTGACCAGCCCCACAGCGGCGCGAATCGCCGCCCCGTTGTCCAGCCCAAACCCCGCTACCCGCGCCGTGCCGCTGCTAGGCAGCACTAGGGTGCAAAGCATTTTGACCAGGGTTGTCTTACCTGCCCCATTTGGCCCCAGCAGCCCAAACAGTTCACCCGGCTCCACGCGCAAATTGAGGGGATAAACGGCCGTTTGCCCTTCTGGTATCCGACGTGAAAAAAACGGCCGTTGGTCATACTGTTTCGTCAATTCAAATGTTTCAATGGCGGCATCACGCATAGCGGCGGCATTGTAGCAAAGACCTCCAAGGTTGCCCAAACTCCGTTTGGCAAAACCTTGGAGGTCTACCCCCAACCGGCAAAGTCTGATACAGTACCATCATGACGACAGCAAACAGGTCAAGCACATAGGAAAACACCATGTCTGATTTTAATGAACCGGGAAAAGAACAGCTTATCGGTGGTCGCTATCGCATTGAATCACTGCTGGGGCACGGCGGCATGTCGTCAGTTTACAAAGGGTTTGACCCGAATTTGCAGCGACCGGTTGCGATCAAGCTCATCCATCGCCACCTCTCCGAACGGCCAGAATGGGTCAATCGCTTTATGCAGGAAGCGTCGGCCATTGCCAAGCTGCGTCATCCCGGCATTGTTCAGGTGTATGATTTTGACAAATATGGCAATACCTACTACATGGTGATGGAGTTTGTGGCTGGGCAAACGCTGGATAAAAAGCTGGAGGGGCTGAAAAACGCAAAAATCCCGTTCCCTGTTCACAGTGCGCTCAACATCATGAGTACGCTTTGTGATGCGGTGGCGTATGCTCACAGTCAGCAAATTATTCACCGTGACCTGAAGCCATCGAATGTGATGATGAACCTGCTTGACCAGCCGGTGCTGATGGATTTTGGCATTGCCAAGATGGTGGGAAGTGAGATGGTGCAAACGGCCGTTGGCACCGCCATGGGAACCGCCGCTTATATGTCGCCAGAACAAATCAACGGTCGGGGCAACATTGACCACCGCGCCGATCTGTATGCCCTGGGCATTATTCTTTACGAACTACTCAGCGGGGTTCCTCCTTTCACGGGCAACACGCCCATGACGGTCATGATGAAGCATCTCAATGAGCCAGTGCCCGATATTCGGCTGCTACACCGGGGGCTGCCAGATGGGGTGGTGGCTATTATTGAGAAGGCATTGCAAAAAGACCCCAATTACCGTTTTCAGTCAGCAGCAGAGATGGCGGCGGCACTTCGGTCACAGCTTGGTAGCACCGGCACATATGTATTTAGCCCGCATAAGCCGGCAAATACGGTGAAACAAACGGCCGTTTCCCATCCCCAGCCTGCCGTAACCCCGGAAAGAACGGCCGTTGCCCCCAACAAACCCATCGGCTCTCGCTCACAACCCGCCGCCCCCAAACGCAATCTTCCCCTCTTACCACTGGCGATTGGCGGCGGTTTGCTCATCCTTGCCCTGCTTGGCTACTTTATCCTGCCTGGATTGCTGCAAACTCCGCCACCCTCTACTGGCATGGTCAATGTTCCTGGCGGTAGCTACACCCTTGGCAATGGCAGCGGCGGCAGTCAATTTTCTGCTAGTCAAACGATTGAGTTAGATGAATTTTGGATTGACCGCTATGAAATTACCAATGCCCAATACGCCACCTTTGCCGCCGAAACCGATGCGGCTACGCCCAGCCAGTGGGCAGGCAGCACGCTGCCTGCTGGCGCAGAAAACCACCCTGTACAAGGCACCACCTGGCAAATGGCGGCCGATTACTGCGACTGGGCTGGCAAGCGGCTGCCCAGCGAAGCGGAATGGGAGGTAGCGGCCCGTGGCCCGCAAGGCTGGCTATACCCGTGGGGCGATGATGAGAAGTTGGTTGCTTTACCTAATGATGGTAGCTATGCTGTGGGTACTGTTCCGGCAAATCGCAGCAGCTTCGGTGCTTATGATATGGCCGGGAATGTGTGGGAATGGGTAGATGAGCCGTATGGGCCGGTGGGGAGTGGGGAACAGGTGCTGCGTGGTGGTGCCTATGATTTCCAGAAAAACATGGTTTATCGGCTGTCGGGCAACCCGGATATTCGCACGATGTCGGCAACGGCCGGTTTTCGCTGTGCCGCCAGCGAGGTTGAACAGGTAAGCGAAATCGGCCGTTTGCTGCTTGATGATGATTTTACGGCTCCTGACAGTGGCTGGCCCGATATGGTGGAGGGCAATGTGCTGCAAGGCTATCACCCGCCCGACTTTTACCATGTGCAGGCTGGGGCACCGCACCAGATTGCGGCTGCTTATTTTGGCGGTGATTTTGACAATATTAGTTTAGAAACGGCCGTTTTTGTAGACAGTACCGCTTCCGATTCCGGCGATTTCCGCTATGGGCTAATTTTTCGCCGCCACGAGCAGCAGTTCTACGCCTTCACCATTTCCCCGCGCACAGCCCGCTGGTTTGTCCTCAAAGGCACAGCCGACGGGTTGACCACCCTGCTTGAAGGCAGCACCACAGATTTGCACGAGGTGAGCAACGACAAACTCCGTGTTGATGCCCTAGGCAGCAGCTTTACCTTCTCCATCAATGACCAGGTCATTGCCCAACTGCAAGATGCTGATTATGCCAACGGAGACATTGGCTTTTACGTCGAAACCTTCGACGAAACCCTGGCACATATTCACTACGATGCTATACAAATAGCCAAATTGCAAAGCCCGGAGCCATAAAAACGGCTTGTGTCAAACCTTTAACAACCCAAATGCCCTCTACACCATACGCAAAGTTCACAAGCTATGGTATTGTGTTCCTACCTACACTCACAATACAGTACCATCATCGCCGCTACCACAAAAACTGGATTTCTGATAAATTAGATATTGTGAGCCAACGTCCCTAACATTGCACCTTTTGTCTGTCCAAAACGTCGAAACACTGGGAAGAAAAAGATGTCTGAATCAAAAGAAACCTGGATTGGTCAAATCATCGGTGGGCGGTATCAAGTCGAATCGCTGCTGGGGCGGGGCGGCATGTCGTCGGTTTATAAGGGGTTTGACCCCAACCTACAGCGACCCGTTGCCATCAAGCTCATCCATCGGCACCTGTCGGAAAGGGCAGAGTGGGTTAAGCGGTTTGAGCAGGAAGCATCGGCCGTGGCGCAACTGCGCCATCCCAACATTATCCAAGTCTACGACTTCAATAAAACTGGCAGCACCTACTACATGGTGATGGAATATGTGGCAGGGCAAACGCTGGACAAAAAGTTGGCGGCACTCAACAGTGCCAAAATCCGGTTGCCACTCCATTCTGTGCTCAACATCATGGTCACACTGTGTGATGCCGTTGGTTATGCCCACGACCAGCAAATCATCCACCGCGACCTGAAACCGTCCAACATTGTCATGAACCTACTTGACCAGCCCATGCTGATGGATTTTGGCATTGCCAAGATGGTGGACAGCGACATGGTGCAAACGGCCACGGGAACAACGATGGGAACGGCCGCTTATATGGCACCTGAACAAGTTACCGGACAAGAAGTTGACCATCGCGCCGATCTCTACGCTCTGGGGGTTATTCTCTACGAACTGCTCAACGGCACACCTCCCTACCAGGGCAAATCACCGCTGACGGTAATGATGAAGCACGTCAACGAAGATCTGCCCGACATCCGGCTGCGCCACAGCGGGCTGCCGGAAACGATTGTTGCCATTTTAGAAAAAGCGCTGCAAAAGAATCCAGACGACCGCTTCCAATCGGCGGCAGAAATGGCCGTGGTGCTGCGGATGCTGGCTGGATCAACGGGGTTTGGCTTTACGGGGTATGGCACAGCCCCCGGTATGTCGTCACCGCTGCCATCCATGTCGCAAACGAATTTGCGCCCGCCGACGCAGCTACAAACCCCACCACCGGCCACCCAGCAGGCGTTTGATGACAAAACGGCCGTTCAGCGCGAAATCGAACCGCCACCCCCAGTCACAAAACAGCCGACCGCTAAACGATCCATCCCCGTTCTCCCCCTTGCCATCGGCGGCGGCGTGGTAGTGCTTGTTTTACTGGCCTACTTCTTGATCCCTCGTCTCTTCCAGCCCACCCCACCCGCCACCGGCATGGCGCACATTCCCGGCGGCAGCTACACCGTCGGCAGCGGCAATGGTGGCAGCCAATCTGCCCCCAGCCAAACCGTTGATCTGGATGAGTTCTGGCTTGACCGCTATGAAATTACCAACGCCCAATACGCCACCTTTGTTGCCGAAACGGGTTCCCCTGCCCCCGCCAACTGGCCCAGCGGCGGCGTTCCGCTGGGGCAAGACAACAACCCGGTGCAAGGCACCACTTGGGAAATGGCCGCCGATTATTGCGATTGGGCCGACAAGCGGTTGCCTACCGAAGCGGAGTGGGAAATAGCCGCTCGCGGCAGCCAAGGTTGGCTCTACCCCTGGGGCAATAATGCCACTGTGGTGCAGCTCACCAGTACCAGCAGCTACCCTGTGGGTGGTGTGCCCGCCAACCGCAGCAGCTTTGACGTCTACGATATGGCAGGCAACGTCTGGGAATGGGTAGACGACCCCTATGGACCAGTGGGCAACAGTGAACGGGTGCTACGCGGCGGAGCCTATGATTTCCAGAAAAACATGACCTATCGTCTGGTAGGCAACCCCAATGTGCCCACCATGTTTGCCACCGCTGGCTTCCGCTGCGCTGCCAGCAAAGTTGAGGAAGCAGACGAAGACAGCCGTGTGCTCCTCAACGATGATTTCACCAACCCAGATAGCGGTTGGCCGGAGATGACCACCGCTTCCGCTTTGCAGGGATACCATCCTCCCGATTATTACCACGTAGAGGCTAGGGCATCCAACCAAATTGCCACCGCCTATTTTGGCGGCGATTATGACAATGTGGCCGTGGAAGCGCAGATGTTTGTGGACAGCACCGACACCCCCGACGGCGATTTCCGCTATGGGCTGGTGGTGCGTCGGGTGGATGACCGGTTTTATGCTTTTGCCGTTTCTCCGCGCACGGGGAAATGGTTTGTGTTAAAAGGCACGCCGGCCGGACTGGAAACGTTGGATGAAGGCAGCGTGACCGATTTGCATGGCACCAACACCAGTGCAGGTAACAGCGACAAGCTGCGTGTAGATGCGGCCGGAACCAACCTCACTTTTACCATTAACGACCAGGTTGTAACCCAGCTTGACGATTTTGATTATCGTTCTGGCGATATTGGCTTTTATGTGGAGACGTTTGACGAAAGCCGCGCTCACGTCCATTACGATTCACTGGAAGTGGACAAACTGGACGCGGTGCCGGTGGTGCAGCAGCTTTTGCTGACCGATGATTTTACCAACCCGGAAAGCGGCTGGCCGGAGGAAAAGACGGATGAGACGCTATCGGGCTATCATCCGCCCGACTATTATCACGTACAGTCGGCGCAACCAAACCACACATCTACCGCCTTTTTTAACAAAAACTTTAGCGATTTTACGCTGGAAGCGGATGTGTTTGTGGATAACACCGACACGGAAACGGGTGATTTTTATTATGGGGTAGCCATTTACGAGAATGGCCCGGCTTACTACGGGCTGCTGGTTTCGCCTCGCGCCGGCCGTTGGGAGGTGGTTGAACAAAGTGCCAGCAGCAAAACGGTGCTGGCTGACGGGGAGGTCAGTGGGTTAAATGGGCTGTCGGGTGCGGACAAGCTGCGGGTGGATGCGGCGGGGTCGAATGTGATTTTTGGCATTAACGGCCGTTCTGTGGCACAACTCGATGGCATTGCCCAAACCAGCGGTCAAATCGGCTTTGTGGTGGAAACCCTCGACGAAACCCGCGCCCATGTTCACTATGACAGCCTGACCGTGCGCCCGATGGAGCGGAACGTGGTTGATTTGCCAACGGCCGTTGTTGTTGCCGATAACGCCGCCCCCGAACCAACCCGTGCCCCCACCCCTGCTCCGGCTGCCACGGCGGTTCCCCTGCCCAGCGTGGCGTTGCCGAGCAACATCGGCATGACCCGCGTGCTAAGCAGCACCTACACCGTGGGCAACAACATCACCGTTAAGGTACCCGAATTCTGGATTGACCGCTACGAAGTCACCAACGCCCAGTTTGCTGCCTTTGTTGAAGAAACAGGGCAGCCAGCACCCGCCTATTGGGAAGCCGAAAACATCCCCGCCACCAGCGGCGACCATCCCGTGCATGGCGTGACCTGGGACATTGCCAATGCCTATTGCAACTGGGCCACCAAGCGGCTGCCCAGCGAGGCTGAATGGGAAGTGGCGGCGCGTGGACCGCACGGCTGGCTCTATCCCTGGGGCAACCAGCGCAACAGCGTTCTGCTGCCCAACCAGGGAACCTATGCCGTTGGCACGCTGCCTGCCAATCGGAGCTTCTTTGGCGCATTTGATATGGCGGGCAACGTGTGGGAATGGGTTGGCGACCCCTATATCGCGGGCAATGCCGGTGAGCGCGTCATTCGCGGCGGTGCCAATGTCTTCCAAAACGACATGCTGGCACGGCTTTCAGGCGACCCCAGCAGCCAGCTTATGTTCAAAGACACCGGGCTGCGCTGTGCCGCCGACCGTGTATTGGCCGAAGCCGACCCCACCGTGCTGCTTGATGATGAATTTGGCGACATCGGCAGCGGCTGGTTCCAGGCCAGTGGGCCTGTGGATGCCTACTTCTACGGCTACCACCCCACCGACTTCTATCATGTGCAGGTTACGGCTCCCAACGACTGTTTGACGGTGCGGAATGATTTGTCGGTAGACAACTTTATGATCGAGGCGCGGATTTTCAAAGCCGCCAGCGAAACCGAAACGGGACTTTACCGCAACGGCATCGTCCTGCGCCAGGGTGATAACAACAGCTTTTACGCCTTCACCCTGACCCCGCGTTCGCAGACGTGGCAGGTGGTTAAAGGCACCGAGGGTGGGATGGTGGTGCTGCGCGAGGGTACATCCCCCACCATTGCCGGGAGTTCACTGGCAACGGAGGATCGGCTCTTTGCCATTGCCAACGGGCCAGAGATGACCTTTTTTGTCAACGGCGAACTGGTGACGCGGGTGGTTGATGGCGATTATGGGAAAGGCAATATTGGTTTTATGGTGGAAACGCTGGACGAAACCTTTGCCCACATCCACTATGATGCGGTGACGGTGTGGAAGCTGCCCGATGGCGTGGCGGCGGGTGGTGGTGACGTGACGACCCCCACGGAAACGATTAACCCGCTGTGTCGCGGTACGGTTTCTGACGAAAATCTGCTGTTTAACTTTATAACCTACAGCGTGGTGCAAGGGGATACCCTAAGCAGTATTGCCGCCCGCTTTGGGCTGCCGCTGGACGACATTTTGCACGCCAACGGCCGCACGGTAGACAATCCGCGCTTTATCAGCGTGGGGCAGACGATTATCATTCCGCAGGCATAGGGATGGGACGCGGACGAACGCGGTTGAACGCGGATAAGAGGTTTTGTGATGGCACTTTCACCCCAAACGGCCGTTTGCTAAAAACGGCCGTTTGGGGTGTCGTTTTTTTCTTTTGGCTACTGGTAGGTTGTGCATCCTCGGAGCCACCTGCCACAAGCAAGGATGATGCACCTACTGGGCAACTGGTTTACATAGATTTGAGCGATGGGGAGCAGCGAATTATGGCGTATGATTTGGCGACAAAGGCAGCGACAACGCTGTTTACCGTGCCGGAAGGGGGGTGGCTGGCACAAACGGCCGTTTCTCCCGATGGCTCCCAATTGGTTCTCAGCTACGCCCCGCCGCCCGGCAGCGACGGCACCCAGTTTGCCAACAGCAACCTCTACCTAATGCTGGCCGACGGCGATACCGAACCCCGCCCCGTGACAACGGTCAGCGAAATCACCGAAATTTACTTCAACCCCACCTGGTCACCCGACAGCCGCTATCTTTATTACGCCCACAACGTCCCCAACCTCGACGACGTTTTTCAATTTGTGACCACTATTGAACGACGCGACATTGTGACGGGCACGACAGAGCCGTTGGTTGCCAACGCCTTTTGGCCGCGCCTTTCTCCCAGCGGCAAGCAGTTGGCCTATGTGGCGATTGACCCGGAAACGAAGGAGCGGTCGCTATGGGTGGCGGATGAACGTGGGGAAAACGGCCGTTTGCTGACCACCCCCGACCAGTTTGCCGACGTAGACGCGCCTCTTTTTTCCCCCGACGAGCAATGGCTTTACTTTAGCGCCGTGGAAAAAGGGGTGGCAGAACGCAAATGGTGGGAAGTCGCACTGGGCATTGACGTCGCCTTTGCCCATGACGTGGCGTCGGACTGGTGGCGGCTGCCGCTGGCGGGAGGTGCGTCGGAGCGGGTGACGGAAATTGCAGGCGTGGGGATGTTTGGGGTGATAAACGGCCGTTATTTTGCCTTCTCCAGTACGGCCGGCCTCTACCTCATGCCCCTCGATGACCCCACCCCCAGGCTGCTGCTGGAAGTGCCTAGCACGAATTCCCTTTCCTGGGTCACTTCGCCCTAACACCCAAACTTTGTTAACGTCTCAGGGTAACGCTTTGCATCATCGCCGCCACATTGTCCGCCACCGAACGGCTGCCCCCAAACACCGCACTCCCCGCCACCAGCGATGTTGCCCCGGCGGCTGCCACCTCGGCCGCATTACCTGCCCCAATCCCCCCATCCACCTGTAGCCACGCCGCCGGGTTCACCCGGTCTAGCTGCGCCCGCAGCCGCCGAATTTTGTCCGTGCTGCTAGGGATATATTTTTGTCCGCCAAAGCCAGGATTTACCGACATCACCAACACCAAATCCACCTCTGGCAAAATCTCTTCCAACGCGACCAATGGCGTAGCTGGGTTCAGTGTCACACCAGCCAGCACCCCCAACTCCTTAATGGCCTGCACCGTGCGGTGCAAATGGGGTGTGGCCTCCACATGCACCGTCAGCCGATCCGCCCCCGCCTCGGCAAACTGCGCTAGATAGCGGTCGGGTTCGCTAATCATGAGGTGAATATCGAGCAGCACCCCGGTTTCGTCGGCCAACGGCCGTAAAGCCTTTACCACCAGCGGGCCAAAGCTAATATTCGGCACAAAATGGCCGTCCATCACGTCAATGTGCAGCCACTGCGCCCCCGCTGTCACCGCCTCACGGGCGTGGCTTTCCAGCCGGGCAAAGTTGGCAGCAAGGATGGACGGGGCGAGGATGATTTCTTTTTTCATAGTTTTTGGCCAAAGTGGTAACCAGCCATCGGTCATCGGTACTCAATCGAGCAGCGAATAGCCGATGACTGATTGCTCATACTATTTTTACAGCAGTATTTTAATTGCTACAACAACGGCCGTTTTTTCCACCACGGCTACAGGCCTGCTACGACCATATCCGCACGACTTGGCAAATTGGTCATCTCTATGTAAACCAATTCTGCTGCATCCCACCGATCCATCCACGCTTGCGGTGCATCATTGCGCTCAGCTTGCCGCCGCCGCCGTTCGTCAGGCGATGTTTCAACAAGGATAATCAGATCAAAAAAAGGCACCAGCTCAGGCCGAGCCGAATAACAGCCCTCAACAATCACCACATTTGCTGGTTCTATTGTCTTCCAATCTCCCAATTTGTTATTTTGCCAGTCATAGACTTTAAACACAGCAACTTTAGATACCGATAAAGGCTGGATCACTTCTTGTTTTAGACGCTGCCAATCATAATAATATTCATAGCCCTCTTGAGCAGTTAGCCTGAACCGTTTCTCCTCATTCATAGGGCGATAAAAATCATCTGTATAAACAACGGCGACATTGTGATGAAAAGAAGCTGCCAATCTTCGGGCTAGCGTTGACTTCCCAGCGGCGCTATGCCCATCAATCGCTATAAAAAAGGGTCTCCCCTCCTTATGTGCGTTTGCAAGTGCAACAACTTTTTGAATGTAATGATCCACAGCAAAATACCGAATGTGTAGCTTTCAGAGCAACCCTTTCACCGCCTCAACAACGGCCGTTTCCGTCACTCCCAGCTTCTCATACAGCACCTCAGCCGGAGCCGATGCGCCAAAGCGGTCGAGGCCAATGGATTTGCCGCGCAGCCCGACGTACCGTTCCCAGCCGATGGTTGACCCTGCTTCCACAGAGACACGGGCAGAAACGGCCGTTGGCAGTACACTTTCTTTGTATGCTGCCGACTGCTGCTCAAACAGTTCC
>JAGQGA010000860.1 GCA_020432595.1 Anaerolineales bacterium
GGTCAGCCTCCGGGTCAACCCAAAAATCAAGCGTTTGTGTGGCAAAATCCCAGGTGGCAAAGCCGTCGCGGGTTGCCAGCATCAGCCCACCCCCCCGCCGAAACACCACCGTTCCCACCGGCACAGCCACGTCAAACCGTTCCACCGTGCTGCGGGACGGGGTATAGCGGTAAAAACAACGGCTGTTGATGTCTACCCAATACAACGCCTGCTCCCCCACATGCCACATTGGCCCTTCCCCCAGCACATTGTGCGCCGCAAAAACATGTTCTACTTCCATCGTCGCTGCCTCCTTTAAAATGTAGGACAAGTTTGCAAACTTGTCCTACGCTTTCGTGGCGCGATTGTAACGGCGAAAGGAAGATTGAGCGATCACAAAAATGGTTGCCCCATCCCCTACCCCAAGCTAAACTAACCCGAATAAACTCTCGCGGCATCCCAAATGGGCGAAAAGCAAAAAGGAACACAAATCCGCGTTCGTCCGTGTTTGTCCGCGTCCCATTCCGAGAGAAGACAACATGGGCAAGTGCCCACCGCGAAGAAATAAAATAGGACGCAGATTCACCTGATTAACCTGATCAGGAATATCAGTAAAATCTGCGTCTTATTGTTAGAGGAGCTACCTTATGGCATCTGGCTACTATCGCTTCCCCACCATTCAGCAAAACCACGTCGTCTTTGTTTGTGAAGACGATTTATGGAGCGTTTCCGCCGACGGCGGCGTGGCGCGGCGGCTCACGGCCAACGTGGGCATCTCCACCCACCCCCAGCTTTCGCCCGATGGTCGCCACATCGCCTTTGCCGGCCGTGATGAAGGCCACCCCGAAATCTACATCATGCCCGCCGACGGCGGCCCCGCGCAGCGGCTCACCTTTTTGGGCGACGGCAGCACCCAACCGCTGGGGTGGACAGCCAACGGCCGTATTCTCTTCC
>JAGQGA010000861.1 GCA_020432595.1 Anaerolineales bacterium
GGATGTTCGCTGCAAATGGGGCAGTTGGGGTTTTTCCGCAGCCGCACCTCATCAAAGCTCATGTTCAGGGCATCATAAAGCAATAAACGGCCGATTAACGATTCACCTTGTCCCAAAATCAGCTTGATTGCTTCTGTGGCCTGAATCGCGCCAATAGTACCCGGCAAAATGCCCAGCACCCCACCCTCGGCGCAGCTTGGCACCAGCCCCGGCGGCGGCGGTTCGGGGAAGAGGCAACGGTAGCACGGCCCTTCCTTGGCGTAAAAGACCGATGCCTGCCCCTCAAAGCGGAAGATGCTGCCATAGACGTTGGGTTTGCCCAGCAACACGCAAGCATCGTTGGTCAGATAGCGAGTAGGGAAGTTGTCGGTTCCGTCAATGATGATGTCATAGGGGGCAAACAATTCCAGCGCGTTTTCCGAGGTCAGCGGGACGTTGTAGGTGTCTACCTGTACGTGGGGGTTGATGTCGAGAATGCGGTCTTTGGCACTGTCTAGCTTGGGGCGGCCCACGTCCTTGGTGCCGTGAATGATTTGGCGCTGTAGATTGGTATAATCCACCACGTCATAATCCACCAGCCCCAGTCGGCCGACACCAGCCGCCGCCAAATACATAGCCAATGGGGAGCCAAGCCCCCCTGCGCCAATGAGCAAAATGCTGGCCGCCTTTAACTTTTTCTGCCCCGCCATCCCCACTTCCGGCATAATCAGGTGGCGGCTGTACCGCTGCACCTCTTCGTGCGAAAGCTCAATGGCTTCGGGGGCGATTTGTTCACGTATGGTCATAGTTTCTCCAAAAGGGAGATTGGGAATTGGAGATTGGAGATTTATGAAGGTTCACAATCTCCAGTCTCCAATCGCTAACCTCTCACGCTCCTCCCGCAATGGAGGGAATGATTTGCAGGGTGTCGGTGGCAGAAACGGCCGTTTC
>JAGQGA010000862.1 GCA_020432595.1 Anaerolineales bacterium
CTGCTCCGGCGGCGAGGCGGCAATTGTGGCCGACCGAGCGGCGGCGCACGGGCTGACCATGCCGCCGCTGCTGCCAGAACAAGCGGCCAACCTCCACGCCGTGCTGGGGGATCGGGTGGCGTTGAGCAACCCGCTCGATTACCACACCTACATTTGGGATGACGAGGAAGCGCAGTATGGCTGCTTCCACGCCATGCTGGGCGGGGCGCAAGAAGTCACGCTGAAAATTCTCGATTTTCCCCGGCTGGATATTTGTGACCCGGCAGCGTGGGTGAAGACGGGGCGGGCGTTTGCGCGGGCGGCGGCGGATCGCGGGGCGCGGGGGGTGGTGGTGGCGACGATGCCGGAAAATTTGCCAGAAGCGGTGGCGGAACCGCTGCTGGCGGCGGGCGTGGCGCCGATGTGGGGAATTGAGGAGTGTTTGGTGGCGATTCGAGGGGCGGCGCATATTTATGCGGCGCAGCAGGCGGTGGCGGCGAAACAGGCTCTCGCTTCCCCCACCCCACTAGCTTACCCAAATGCCCCGATTCACACGCTGAATGAGGCGGACAGCAAGAGCCTGTTGGAGCAATTTGGCATTCCCACGCCCAAGCGGGCGGTGGCGACGGGGGAGAATGCGGTGGAAACGGCCGTTTCCCTCGGCTTCCCTGTCGTGGTCAAAGTGCTGTCGTCGGACATTGTGCATAAGTCAGACGTGGGGGGGGTGGTGGTGAATGTGCGGGATGAAGTGGGGGTGAAAACGGCCGTTTCTGCCATGTCCCACCTCAGCAACCAGTTTCTCATTGAGCAGATGGCAACCAAGCCCATTGTAGAAATGATTTTGGGGTTGACCCGTGACCCGCAGTTTGGGCTGGCGCTGGTGATCGGTGCGGGTGGCATTTTGGTGGAGCTGTTTCAAGACAGCCAAACGCTGCTGCTGCCCACCAGCCG
>JAGQGA010000863.1 GCA_020432595.1 Anaerolineales bacterium
CATCCATTTGAACCAGTCGGTGAGAACGCCGCCAAAGATGAGGAAGGTGATGACGCTGAGGATGGCACCAAAGACCATGGCTCCTTCGGAAAAGGTAATGCCAGCAAATTGAATGTTAGCGGCATCGCTGGTGTAGCCGAGAGCGGCACGTAGCCCATCAACAATGCCAATGCCCAGCAGGAGGCCAACAAGCTGACCAACGAGACCCCATACGTAGGAGCTGGCTCCGCCGTAGTAGAGAAAACGACCGAGGCGCGTGTTGTGGAACAGTCCTACACCAGAACCTAGCCCGACGACGGCGTGGATGGCGACGAGGAGGGCACCAATGGTGGGGTAGAGGAAGTCGTAGGCAATTTGCGGGGGCTTGATGATGGTCAGTGAACTGACAATCGCGTCGTGGATGCTGCGTAAGGCAAGTGCGATGACAAGCCCAATGGCTGCACCAAAGATACCGGAGACGATGGCGTTTGCGCCCTTTGAACGAGTGATTTTAAGAATGAATTCCATGAATAGCGTTCTCCTTACTGGTATTAACGGCCGTTTTCTACTGCAACGTTTCCATAAAAGCAATCAGGTCGCCAATAATGTCAACCTCAAAGCCTTGGGTATCCAAAACATTTTGCTCGATTTCACCAATCGTGTCAGCAAAATTTTGCGGCATCACATTGGGTTGGAAGCCAGCAACAATTTGGGCATTGGGGTCTACGACCGAATTGCGGATATAGTCGGCATCAATAACCACAGAAGAGCCATCAGCCATGGCTTCCTGCCGCCCAATAATTGCTTGCCAAGTTGGGCCGGCCAAAGCCGTTCCATCCGTCGAGTGGCAGGCTACGCAGTTCAAGTTAGGATCCGAATACCAAAGTTGCCCACGTTCGGCCGGTTCCAAATCAGCATAAACCGGCACATTAGAAGCCTCTT
>JAGQGA010000864.1 GCA_020432595.1 Anaerolineales bacterium
CACTGCGCCAACGGGTACGCCGGGCAGTTCAGTCTGTGGTGCGCCCACGGCTCCCACTACAACTGGGATTAGCCGGGCAGGCAATACGGTGACTGTGACCTGGGGTGGTGGTGTGGCCGATTCCTTTGAGCGTTGGCACGCAGTCAATAGCCCCTACTTTACGCCTGGCGCAAGCTGCACTGGCACCTGTGCCGCCAATGCGGTGTCGGGGCAAAACACGGGCTTTGCCAGCACGCCCGGAACCAACTACTTCTACCAAATTGTGGCGGTGAAGAGTTGTGGGAGCAAAGTAACCGCAACCAAGCGCGTGGGTGATTTTAGCTTTGCCATCACACCCGGCACACCGCCAACGCCCACGAACTTGTTTAGCGATGACATGGAAAGCGGTTCTGCCAAATGGACGGCAACCCATGACAACGCTGGGGCAAACAACGACTGGGCATTGGGCACTGCCAATGCCCACAGCGCAACCCACGCCTGGTTTGCCCAAGACGTGGCTGCCGTTTCAGATCAATACCTGACGATGGCAAACACAGTAACACCAAGCGGCACTTCTGTCTTAACTTTCTGGCACCATTACAACCTTGAAGACGGTTTTGACGGGGGGGTGGTTGAAATATCGGTTAATGGCGGTGGCTGGACTGATCTTGGGGCGCAAATGACGCAGAGTGGGTATAACGGCGGCCCAATGCCAACGAATTACAACAGCCCTATCGGTAACCGCAATGCCTTTACGGGCGACAGCGGTGGGTATGTGGAAACAAAGGTGAATCTGAGCAGCTTTAGTGGTAGCACGGTTCGTATTCGCTTCCGCTTAGCAACAGATGACTCAACGCCTGGCAACGGCTGGTACATTGATGATGTGACGATTTCGCCGTAGATGCGAACGCATGTACGCTGGGTGCGGTGATGTTAGAGATG
>JAGQGA010000865.1 GCA_020432595.1 Anaerolineales bacterium
ATGCCGAAAACACCGCTTCTATTGGCACACCCAGCCCATAGCGCAGTGCCGTCAGAAAGCCATCGGGCGTGGCGTCAATGGTGCGCCCGTCTAGCTGCACCACGCGCACCCCAAGCTGGCTGGCAATATGAGCAAATTCGCGCAGCAGGCTGCTTTTGCCCACGCCGCCAGAGCCAAAGAGGTAAAGGAGAAAAAACGGCCGTTCTGCCGCCGTCAGTGCCTCCCGAAACAGGTCTCGCTCGCTCTGCCGCCCCACAAATCGCTGCCGTCTGGCTGCGGCCAACTTTTCCATCAGCGTAGAACTCATGTTACTCTCCTTCAAAAATGGGACACGGGCAAACACGGACGAACACGGATGAAGGATCAGATGAGGCTCTGGTGCTCGTCATTTTCATTTGTGATAGTGGCTCAGTTTCATGAAATCGCTCATTCTGATTCCGCCAATTGCTGTGCTGCCGCTGCTGATAGCTGGCTGCCACTTTCCCAGGCGGTGGCAAAGACGGCGGGGGGCAACTGCTGCCGGGCGGTGGCGAGGGCGGTTTCAAACTGCTGCTGCTCGTCGTGTTCCCAACGGCCGTTTATTTGCAACAAATGGGCTTCGGCAGCCGCCAACAGGGAAACGGCCGTTTCCAGCTCCATATCTCCGTCAACGACACAGGTATTGGCATACCCACGGAACGCATAAACGCTTTATTCCAATCGTTTAACCAGGTAGACAGCTCCACCACGCGCAAATTTGGGGGCACCGGGCTTGGTCTGGCCATTAGCAAACGCCTGGCAGACCTGATGGATGGCGAAATGTGGGTGGAAAGCCAAGAAGGTGTAGGCTCCACTTTTCATTCTACCGTGCTGCTAGAAACGGCCGATCTTGGGCCAAAGTCAGAATACCTCCAGG
>JAGQGA010000866.1 GCA_020432595.1 Anaerolineales bacterium
CACCTTCCGCGTCATCCTCACCACCCTGCGCGACCCGTCCCAAATTTGCACCGAAGCACTTGTGCCATTTGAGGAAACGATTCCGCTGGAAGTAGCGGGGCTACCGGCAGGGGCTTACTCGGTGATGGTCAACGGCATCAGCGGCTCGTTTACGCTGGATGCGGACAATGTACTGCCGGAGGAAGAACCAACACCAACGGCCGTTCCCGAAGCCGTGGCCGCCAGCATCAGTGGGCGCGTTTGGCATGATTTGTGCGTGGGAACATTAACGGCCGTTGCAGCCGACAGCGAAGCCCCGGCCGGCTGTATTGCCGTCGAAACCGACAGCGGCACCGTTTTCCAGGCCAACGGGCTGCCCGAAGCCAGTGAACCCGGCCTGCCCGGCGTGGAAGTCACGCTGGCCGAAGGAGACTGCACCAGTGCCGCCACCGCCACCGCCGTCACCGACGGCAGCGGCAATTTCAGCTTTGCCGACCTGCCCGGCGGCAGTTACTGCGTCACCATTGACCCTGCCAGTGAAGCAAATACGGCCGTTCTGGAAGAAGGGGTGTGGAGCTATCTCACCGACGATAGCAACGCCGTGGCGTTAGTAATAGAAGAAGGCGAGCAGGTTGAAGCCATTGACTTTGGCTGGGATTTCCAATTCCTGCCCGCGCCCGAAGCTGATTTGGCAAATTGCGACAACAATTCCACCTTTGTTAGCGACCTGACTACCCCCGACGACACCGTGATTGCCCCCGGTGCCGAGTTTGAAGTGGGCTGGCGGCTGCGGAATATTGGCAGTTGCCCCTGGTCCACCGACTACAGCGCCGTTTTTGTGGACGGCGACAACCTGAGTGCAACGTCAGCCCCCATGCCTAGTGCCGTGGCTCCCGGCCAGACGGTAGA
>JAGQGA010000867.1 GCA_020432595.1 Anaerolineales bacterium
TTTTCCTACAATGATTTATTTGAACATATTGCTATCCATAATGGCTCATGACGGACAGAGCGTCAGAACGGCCGTTGGCTCCCATGAGGGATTTGGACCCAACTCCACGAGGTGTTTTACAGCTTCGTGAAATTTGTCAGAACGGCCGTTGGCTCCCATGAGGGATTTGGACGCGAATCGTAAATCCACCTCAAACAAGCAGCTCGTCGTCAGAACGGCCGTTGGCTCCCATGAGGGATTTGGACCCAGTGCAGCCGCGCAACTTCATTGTTGATCGAACTATGTCAGAACGGCCGTTGGCTCCCATGAGGGATTTGGACCAATGGCCCAGTGAAATTGTTCAGGGACGTGCACACATAGTCAGAACGGCCGTTGGCTCCCATGAGGGATTTGGACCTGGTTCACAGACATTTCTTGTTGATCTACCAAGGTTTGTCAGAACGGCCGTTGGCTCCCATGAGGGATTTGGACTTAGGATTCATACCAACCTCCTTGTGTTGATACTGTGTCAGAACGGCCGTTGGCTCCCATGAGGGATTTGGACTAAGCGCTGGTTTGGTCTGTGTTGTGAAACAAGAGCGTCAGAACGGCCGTTGGCTCCCATGAGGGATTTGGACAAAATGCAACAAACGACGAGCAGCCCCACGACCAAAGTCAGAACGGCCGTTGGCTCCCATGAGGGATTTGGACGCTCCATCAGGAGTTCATTGTGCACCCTAATTAGGTGGTCAGAACGGCCGTTGGCTCCCATGAGGGATTTGGACCATCTTCTGCATCTTCTGCATCTTCCGCACTGTTTTGTCAGAACGGCCGTTGGCTCCCATGAGGGATTTGGACCCGTTACCGTGGGGGGCACCGTCTCGGTCGGGGGCGGGTCAGAACGGCC
>JAGQGA010000868.1 GCA_020432595.1 Anaerolineales bacterium
CACCGACCCGCCAGAACGGTGGGCGGAACGGCTGGCGCAGGCGGGGTTCCGCGTGGCGCGGTGGCAATATTATTTTTCCAAAGGGGCACTGCGGGCGTTGGAAATCGGCCATGTGCAGGGGGTGCCGTCGGCAGTGCTGCACGCGCTGACGGGGCAGTGGATTTTGGCACCGTGGGAAGAAAATTTGCGCTACACCGACCGCTGGCTACGGCCGTTTTTTGAGGAACCCTTCCCCGAACAAGGTGCCTACATCTTCATCGTGGCGGAGAAGGTGGCCGATGGGCCGATTGAGGCCGTGCTGCCGGAACAACGGCCGTTTTCTTTGGATGAACTCAATAGAGATTGGAGATTGGAGATTGGAGATTCTGTGGGTGAGGCTGCTGGTGATGGGGAAACGGCCGTTTCCGTCCACACCCCACACCCCACGCCCTACCCAATCCCCCAATCCGCCAGCTTTGCCCAGGATCAATCTCCAATCTCTAATCTCCCAATCGCCCAATCCCTCAATCCCCCCACACCCCACTCGAAGAGTGACCACACCCCACACCCCACACCCCCCTCCAACGCCATCCCCGCCCTCTTCACCGCCCTCTGCCTCCTATTCGCCGTCATTGGGCAGTCGAGCCTGCTGGCCGACCCAGCGCAGCCGTGGGCTGGGCTGCGCTGGTTTGGCTTTAGCGCGTTGGCATTGCTGATGCTGGTTTGGTACCGGCAGCCAAGCGGGGGAGAAAACGGCCGTTTTTCCCTCACCCTCCCCAAATTAGCCGACATCCCCAGCCAGCGTTGGCTCGTTTTCGCCGGGCTGCTGCTGTCGCTGCTGGCACAACGCATGGCAACGGGTGGACAACGGCCGTTAATCACCCTCCCCCTCTGGCTCATCGCCAT
>JAGQGA010000869.1 GCA_020432595.1 Anaerolineales bacterium
AGATGGGGCGGGTGGTGGATGTAAATGAAAGGGCGTGTCTGAACCTGGGATATTCGCACAAGGAGCTTTTGCGGCTGACGGTTTTTGATTTTAATGTGGATTTGACCCATGAGATGTTTGCCGCCCTGGTGAAAAATTTGTCGCTAGACAAGGCGACAATTGTTGAGCGACTGCATCGGCGGCGGGATGGCTCTTTATTCCCGGTGGAAATTAGCATGGGGCTGATGGAAACAGGGGAAATTTTGTCGGTGGCGCGGGACATCACGCAGCGGCGAAAGACGGCACAAGCACTGAGGGAGAGTGAGGAACGTTTTCGCAGTTTGGCAAATGCGACGACGGAGGGGGTTGTGATTCATGAAAACGGCCGTATTGTGGAGCTAAACCAGGCGATGGCGCAGATGTTGGGCTACGAAGTGGAGGAACTCATTGGGCGCAATATCGTAGATACGGTGCCGCCGGAGGGTAAGCAACTGGTTGCCCAAAATCTTGAGCAGGCGGCAGCCGAGCCATATGAAACGGTGTTTTGGCATAAGGATGGCTCTGAATTAATGGTGGAGGTTTGCGGTAAGGCGATTCCTTATTTGGGCCGGCCGATGCGGGTGGTGACGGTGCGAAATGTAACCCAGCAGAAGGCGTTGGAGGAAGATGCGCGGCTGTCGTTGTGGCGGCGCAGCCGGGAGGTGCGGCTGACAACGCAGATCGCCCAGGAAATTGCCGGGATTTCAGATTTGCGCGAGCTGTATCAGCGGGTGGTGACGCTGGTGCATGAGCAGTTTGGTTATTACCACACGCAGTTATTTCGCTATGATGTGCATCGCCACATGGTGAGCCTGGTGGTGGGGTATGGTGAGGCTGGGGAGCGGATGCTGGCGTTTCAGCATT
>JAGQGA010000086.1 GCA_020432595.1 Anaerolineales bacterium
TGTCACCGCCGCCCTGCGCTTTTTGGAGGTCGCCATTCCCGGCCCCGGCGGCTTTTCCCCCATCTTCGCCCCCATCATTTTATGCGGCTATGTCTTTGGCGGGCGGTTTGGCTTTTTGCTAGGGGCGATGACGCTGCTGGTGTCGGGGCTGATCACTGGTGGCATTGGGCTGTGGCTGCCGTATCAAATGTTTGCTGCTGGGTGGGTGGGGTTGACGGCCGGCTGGCTGCCAAAATTGACCCAGCCGCGCCGCGAACTGCTGCTGTTGGCCGCATTTGGTTTTGGATGGGGGCTGCTTTTTGGGTTCATCATGAACCTCTATTTTTGGCCGTTTGTGGCTGGCGATCCGGCACTCAGTTGGCAACCGGGGGCGGGGTTGCTGGCTGGCGTGACCCGCTACACTACGTTTTATATCGCCACCTCGCTGCTGTGGGACGTGGCGCGGGGTGGGGGGAATATGCTGCTGCTGCTGGTGCTGGGCACGCCCACGCTGCGAGCCTTGCGCCGCTTTCGTGACCGCTTTGGTTTTGAGGTGGTGGGTTGAAGAAGCATTTACCGCAGAGGGCGCAAAGAGCGCAGAGAGAAAAGAGGGAGGAAGCTTTCGTTCGGAGAAGTAGACTGTCATTCCCGCGAAAGCGGGAATCCAGGCGTATGGATTCCCGCGAAAGCGGGAATGACAACCAGAGAAAATCTTTGCGCCCTCTGCGCCCTCTGCGGTTCAAAAAAAACGAGGTGGCGGCATGAAGCTGGACGCTCGTGCCTGGGTGGTGTGGGTGGCGGCGTTGCTGTTGCTGGTGCTGACCACGCGCAATCCGCTTTATTTGCTGCTGCTGTTGTTGGTGACGCGAGCGGTGGCGGCTCACTTTCCAGCTGGCAGCTTTGCGCTGCCGTTGGGACGGTTGGCGGCGGTGATTTTGCTCTTTTCGACGCTGTTTAACTGGCTGCTGGCCCACAGTGGGCAGACGGTGCTGCTGACGCTGCCCGCGTCGTGGCCGTTGGTGGGGGGACGGTTGGCGCTGGAAACGGCCGTTTTTGGCTTCAGCAATGGCCTTCTCTTGCTCACCCTGCTGGCTCTGTTTGCCACCTTTAGCCAGGTGGTGGCGGCGGGGGAGCTGGTGCGGCTGACACCACGGGCATTGGTTGATTTGGGGCTGGTGCTGCTGATTGCCCTCACCTATTTGCCGGAGACGGTGCGGCAGCTTCAGCGCATTCGGGAGGCACAGGCGATTCGCGGCCACCGGCTGCGCGGCTGGCGCGATTGGCGGCCGATTGCCCTGCCGCTGCTGGTGGGCGGGCTGGAACGGGCGATGAATTTGGCCGAGGCGATGGTGGCGCGGGGGTATGGGGCGACGATAAGCGTGGGGCAGCCATTGGCAATTCGGCTGCTGCTGACGCTGGGGCTGGCGCTGGGGTTGGCTGGCTGGCTGCTGACGTTTTGGTGGGCGTGGCTGGGGTGGCTGCTGCTGCTGCTGGGGTTGGGGGGATTAACGGCCGTTCTCTACCAGCAAGGCCAGCGCATTCAAACCACCCGTTTTCGCCCGCACCGCCGGGGGTGGCGGGAAACGGTGGTGGTGATAACGGCCGTTTTTCCCCTGCTGCTCCTCCTCATCCCCTGGCCCTTCCTCCCCCCCGACCTGTTGTTCTACACCCCCTACCCAAAGGCGGTGCTGCCGACTTTTACGCCCTGGGCGGGGTTACTGTTGACGTTGTATTTGGCTCCGGCGTTGGTTTAGTGGAGATTGGAGATTGGAGATTGCCAACCTTCATCAATCTCCAATCTCCAATCTCGTGTTTGCAATGATTCAGATCAACCACCTCACCTACACCTACCCCAACCAACTCGCCCCCGCCCTGCAAGACATTTCCTGGCGGGTAGCGGCGGGGGAGTTTGTGCTGCTGACCGGGCCGTCGGGGTCGGGCAAAAGCACGCTGCTGCGCTGTTTGAATGGGCTGGTGCCGCATTTTAGCGGCGGCAAGCTGGCGGGGCAGGTGGAGGTGGCGGGGGTGGATGTGGTGGCGGCGGGGCCACGAGCGTTGAGTCGGCGGGTGGGGTTTGTGATGCAAAGCCCGGAGGCGCAGGCGGTGCTGGATGAGGTGACGGGGGAGATTGTGTTTGGTATGGAGCAGGCGGCGGTGGCTCCGGCGGAGATGGCGCGGCGGCTGGAGGAGGTGCTGGAACTGTTGGGGTTGGTGGGGTTGCAGAAACGGCCGTTGCTCACCCTCTCCGGCGGTGAACGGCAGCGCGTTGCCATTGCCGCCGCCCTTGCCCTGCGCCCACAGCTTTTGCTGCTGGATGAACCGACCAGCCAGCTTGACCCCGAAGCGGCCGACGAGTTGGTGGCGGGGCTGGTGCGGCTGCGGCGGGAATTGGGGCTGACCATTATTTTGGCCGAACACCGGCTGGCGCGGCTGCTGCCGGTGGTGGATCGTGTTGCCTATATGGAGGCAGGGCAGATTGTGGCCGACGGTGCGGTGCAGGAAGCGCGGGGCGTGGGGCGTGAGGAATCATCCGCGTTTGTCCGCGTTCGTCCGCGTCCTATTGTGGAAGAAGCAGTGTTGGATGTGCGGAGGATGGTCGTGCGGTACGGCCAGGTGGAGGCGGTGCGTGGGGTGGATTTGACGGTGGGGCGGGGGGAGGTGGTGGCGGGGGAGGGGGGGGGGGAAGAGTTCGTTGTTGAAGGGAGTGGTGGGGTTGCTGCCGCTGGCGGGGGGGGAGGTGTGGATTAACGGCCGTTCTACCCAAAACCGCGCCGTGGCCGAACTTTGCCGCGAGGTGGGCTACCTGCCGCAAAACCCCGATGATTTGCTCTTTGCCGAGTCTGTGGAGGAGGAGTTTCTGGTGACGCTGCGGAATCATGGATTGCTTGGGAGCGAGGAGGATAATCAAAGATTTCACAGATTTCGCAGATGGTGGCAACGTCCCACGCCCCACACCCCACGCCCGACGGATGAGGCCTTTGCAACCATTGCTACGTTGTTGCAGCAGTTGGGATTAACGGCCGTTTCCCAACACTACCCCCGCGACCTGTCCGTGGGGCAACGGCAGCGAGTGGCGTTGGGGGCGGTAACGGTCACGCAACCAGGGCTGCTTCTGCTAGATGAGCCGACGCGGGGGCTGGATGGTGCGGCCAAAGAAGCCTTGGTGGAGATTTGGCGCGGCTGGCAGGCGGCAGGGATGGGGATTTTGCTGGTGACACATGATGTAGAATTGGTGGCGGCGGTGGCGGACAGGGTGGTGGTTTTGGCAGCGGGGCAGGTGGTAGATAAGGTGGATTAACAGAATAGGACACAGATTTACCTGATTTACCTGATTTCTTTCTTAGGAAGTACCTATACAGGGGTCATACCCGCGAAAGCGGGTATCCATCTTCAGCCTAGGCATGGATTCCCGCCTTCGCGGGAATGACAGCCCTTTTTTATAGAGTTATATCAGGAATATCAGGCAAATCTGCGTCCCATTGCTCTTAAAAGGTGAAGAGATGCCGAGATTGACAAAAATTTACACGCGGAAAGGGGACGACGGCTCAACGGGGTTGGGCGGCGGGCAGCGGGTGGGGAAAGATTCGCTGCGGGTGCAGGCGTATGGGACGGTGGATGAGCTGAACTCCTGCTTGGGGGTGGCATTGGCGCACGGACTGTGTACTCGGCTGGCGACGCTGCTGCCGACCATTCAAAATGAGTTGTTCCATCTGGGTTCAGATTTGTGTATTCTGGAAGAAGACAAGGTGAAATATGCGATTCCTCAGATTGAAGAACGGCACGTTGTAGCGTTGGAAAAGATGATTGATGAATGCAATGAGGTTGTGGGGCCGCTGGAGAATTTTATTTTGCCCGGCGGGTCGGTGGGGGCGGCAAATTTGCACGTGGCGCGGACGGTGTGCCGCCGTGCTGAGCGTGAGGTGATTGCCTTGGGGCGGCTTGAGCCGATTGGGGCGTTTGTCATTCCCTACCTGAATCGCCTGTCGGATGCGTTGTTTGTGATGGCGCGGCTGGAGAACTTTGAGCGCGGCGTGGCGGAACCCTTGTGGGACAAGTTGGCATAAGGGGGTAAAATCGGTAAACAGTCATCAGTAAACAGTCATCAGTGATTGGTTATTGGTTTTACTGATTACCGATTACTGACTACTGGATCATGTGATTATTTGCGTGGGATCGCTTAAAATGGAGAGGTAGAAAGATGTTTGAGAGTTTACCGCTGATTGCGGTGGTGATTATCTTGCTTTGGTTGGCTGTTTTTGTTTACTATCTCACCACGTCGCGTTCACAACAGACGTTGGAGCAAGAGATTGAAGCGTTGAAAAAAATTTTGGATGATGACGAGAAACATACCTAAATTTGGCCGATTGTTTGTTGTGTTCTTGCTGCTGGGGCTGCTGCTGGGTGGTTGTTCGCTGCTGCCATCGGGCGAGGATGCGTGTGTGACGGCGGGCTCCCTGTTTGAGGATGATTTTGAGGCGGGGGATGCGTGTGGCTGGACGCTGTATAACCAGGGTGGCGTGGTGGCGGATATTGCCGACGGGGTGCTGCAAATTACCACGAGCCAGCCGGGGCAGATTGGCTGGGCGAATACGCGGCGCAGCTTTGATGATGTGGTGATTACGGTGCAGGCGCGGCAAACGGCGGGGCCAAATAATAATGCGTATGGGGTGGTGTGTCGTTATCAGAATGCGTCGAATTTTTATCTGTTTTTGGTGAGTGGGGACGGATATTATGCCATTGGCAAATACCAGTCGGGCAGTGACCAAATTTCCTATTTAACGCCGGATGGGAAGTATCAATTTTCGGATGTGATCAACCAGGGGGTTGCGACGAACCAACTGCGGGTAAGCTGTGTGGGGAATGAGTTGAGCCTGGCGGTGAATGGGCTGTTGCTGCTGACGGTGACGGATACGACGTTTGTGACGGGTGATATTGGGTTGGGGGTGAGTACGTTTGAGCCAGGAACGGCCGTTGTTGCCTTTGATAATGTGCGGGTGACGGCTCCGTAAGAAGGGATTGAAGATTGGCGATTGGAGATTTAAGGTTTCCAATCGCCAATCTCTAATCGCCAATCTCCATTTGGGTAAGAGCATGAAGCGAATAATGACCTGCCTGTTGGTGCTGTTGCTGGTGGGCTGCGGGGGCGGCGAGGAGCAAGCTGATGTGGCTCGGCCACAACTGGATGCCAATACGCTGTTTTATGACAATTTTGCGCCGGGGCAGACGGGGGCGTGGCTGTTGGAGCAGGATGAGGTGGGGAAAACGGCCGTTCTCAACGAACAGCTTATCATCGAAATCAACGCGCCTAACACTGTGCAGTACAGTGCCTTGGCTAATGAGTTGTTTGACAATTTTACGCTGACGGTGGACGTGAGCCAGCTTCAGGGGAGCCTGGACAGCAGCTATGGGGTGCTGTTTCGCATGGTTAGCCCGGAGCAGTTTTACCGCTTTGCCATGACCGGCGAGGGAACGTTTGTGGTGGAGCGGCGGGATAACGGCCGTTGGCTGCGTCTGAGCGATGATTGGCCGATTGCGCCGCCTATTAACCAGGGGCTGAATGTGGCGAATGAGATCAAAATAACGGCCGTTAATGACACCCTCACCTTTTTTGTCAATGGCATCGAAGTGCAGCAGGTAACAGACAGCACCTATTCACTGGGCGGCATTGCCCTTGATGCGGGGACGTTTGGGCACACGGGGCTGCAGGTGGCGTTTGACAATGTGCAGGTGTCGCGGGTTGGACAGTAGACAGTAATCGGTAATCAGTAATCGGTAATCAGTGGTCAGTTATCAGTGATTAGTTAAGGTAGCTGATGACCGTATGCGGAGCAGTTGTGAAACGACATTACCGATTACCGGTATCAAGAAATGATTAACTTTGACGAGTTGTGGGATTATGGTCGGCCGGCCGAAACCGAGGCCAAATTTCGCGCTTTGCTGCCAGAGGCCGAGGCGGCTGGTGATGCGGAATATTTGGCGCAGCTTTTGACGCAGTTGGCGCGGACGCTGGGGTTGCAGCAGCAGTTTGCGGCAGCGCATGAACTGCTGGATCGGGCGGAGGCGTTGGCCGAGGCGGACAGTGTGGCGCAGGTGCGCTATCTGCTGGAGCGGGGTCGCTGCTTTAATTCGGCGGGGGACAAGGCGACGGCGCGACCGCTGTTTATGGCGGCTTATGAACAGGCGGCGGCGTTGGAGGCTGATTTTTACACGGTGGACGCGCTGCACATGCTGGCGATTGTTGACCCACCGGCGGCGCAAATGAGTTGGAACGAGCAAGCATTAGCACTGGCGGCGCAGTCGGCTGACCCCCGAGCGCGGGGGTGGGTGGGGTCGTTGACCAACAATTTGGGCTGGACATACCATGATTTGGGCAACTATGAGCGGGCGTTGGCACTGTTTGAACAGGCGTTGGCGTTTCGGCAGGAGCAAGGGGCGGCGGAGCCAATTCGGATAGCAAAATGGTGCATTGCCCGCACGCTGCGCTCGCTGGGGCGGGTGGAGGAGGCGTTGGCGCAGCAGCAAGCGTTGGCCGAGGGTGAGCAGGATGGGTATGTGTCTGAAGAGTTGGGGGAATGTTTGCAGTTGCTGGGGCGCATGGACGAGGCCCGCCCTCATTTTGGGCAGGCGTATGAAATGCTGTCGCAGGATGGGTGGCTGGTGGCGAATGAGCCAGCACGGTTGGAACGATTGAAGCAATTATGGCAAGGCGTTTGACCGAACTTTACCAGTCGGGAATGATGGTGGAGATTCGTTTTGGCGATGATGAGCAGTGGTGGCTGGGGCAGGTTGTGGGGCATCAGCCGCCGGGTGTGTGGGTGCAGACGGTAAACGGCCGTTACTGGTTTGTCACAAACGGCCGTCGGATTCAGCGACAACGATTGGACGCAGATTCGCCTAGTGAAAAAACCACATCAGGTTAATCAGGTAAATCTGCGTTCTAATTCTTATAAAGATGCAACCAGAAGTGGCGCAGCAGTTGCGCGAGTTGAACCAAAAATTTTATGCAAGCTTGGCGGATCCGTTTGCGCGGACGCGGGCGAATCCGCATCCCGGGTTTTTTGCCATGCTGCCGTTTTTGCCGGAGCGGTGTGAGGCGGTGCTGGATGTGGGGTGCGGAAACGGCCGTTTTGGTCACTTTCTCCAGCAGCATCACCCCGTTACGCGCTATGTGGGGGTAGATTTTACGGTGGAACTGCTGGCAAAAGGGGCGGAAATGCTGCCCAACGCCACCTTCTTGCCCCGCGACATGAGCCGCGCCGACTGTTTGGACGGGTTGGGGGCGTTTGATTTGGTGGTCTGCTTGGCGGCCATGCACCATTTGCCGGGGCGTGAGAACCGGGTGCGGCTGCTGCAAGGGATGCGGCGGGTGTTGCTGCCCGGCGGCCGGATTATCTTGTCCAACTGGCAGTTTATGGACAGCGAACGGCAGCAGCGCAAGGTGCGCGACTGGTCGGAGATTGGGTTGACGGCGGCGGATGTGGACGAAACGGATTATTTGCTGACGTGGCGGCACGATGGCTTTGGGTTGCGTTATGTGGCGATGATTGATGAGGCAGAAACGGCCGTTATGGCCGCTGCCGCCGAACTACAGGTCATTGGACAATTTCGCAGCGATGGCAAGGAAGGCAACCTGAGCCTTTACACCGTTTTGCAGCCAGACGAGGGAACTGATGCAGCTTGAGAATCCCATTGTGCAGCTTTGTATGCAGGGAACCAACGCGGAATTTCGCGGTGAATTACAGCAGGCCTATGCTTTGTACCAGAAGGCATGGGACATGGCACACGATGATTATGAGGCGTGTGTAGCTGCCCATTATCTGGGCCACATTTTAATGCGTTTGGAGGCACCCCCGCGAGAAAGGCTGTATTGGCACCAGGAGGCACTGCGGCGGGCAGATCGCGTGGCTGATGAGCGCGTTGAGTCGTTTTACCCTTCGCTCTACATCAACTTGAAGCGTTGTCATGAGCTTTTGGGCGACCGGGAAGAGGTGCTGCGGTATGACAAATTGGTCAGGGGGTTGGTTGACACCGACCTTGCCAATGCTACAATGATGCGTGAATAGGGGTACTATTGAGTACCTGGAGGTTATCATGAGTTTGAAGCAGCAGTTGCAAGATGATTTAAAAGAAGCGATGCGCGGCGGTGATGCGGCGCGGCGTGATGTGTTGCGGTTAATGATGGCCGCCATTAAGCAGGCCGAAGTGGACGGCCAGAAGACCCTGGATGATGCCGGGGTGCAGGAGGTGCTGACCAAACAGGCCAAGCAGCGGCGTGAAAGTATTACTGATTATGAAAATGCAGGGCGGGCAGATTTGGCGGCTGGGGAACAGGCAGAATTGACGATTATTGAGGTGTATTTGCCGCAGATGATGTCTGAGGCTGAGGTGCGGGCAGTCGCCGCGACACTGATTGCTGAGTTGGGTGTGACGGATGCCAAGGGGATGGGGCAGGTAATGGGGCGTTTGATGGCGCAGTTGAAGGGGAAAGCCGACGGCCGTTTGGTTAATCAGGTTGTGCGTGACCTGCTGCAATAGCCCAAATCATGACCATCAACCGGATAGAGCGCGACAAGAGCGGTAACGGCCGTTTGCGTGACCTGGCAAAAGGGTCATTGCTGTGGCTGTTTGTAACCGTGTTGACGGTAGGGATGACCCTGATTTTAGTCATTAACTACGGTGGCAGCGCTGAGGTGATGGTCGAATTGGGCAAACCAGCTCCCGAAAACGTCTATGCGCCCCGCGCCGTTGATTACCAGAGTGAGATTTTAACGGCTCAGGCCAAGGAAGACGCGGCCAACGCCGTGGAAGTGGAATACACGCCGTTTGACCTCAGCATTCGCCGCGAGCAGTTGCGTGATGCTCGCGCTATTTTTGCCTTTATTGACGTGGTGCGAGCCGATTTATACGCTAACGAAGCCGAGAAGCTCACGGTTTTGGGCGTGATTGAAGGGGTGACGATTGAGGCAGAGGTAGGGAAGGCGGTGCTGGTGCTGGATACGGCGCAGTATGAGCAAACCAAGACGGAGATTATTGGCACCATTGATGAGCTGATGCGGCGGGAGATTCGGCCGGATGAGCTAAGTGCGGTGAGGCGTTCAGCACGACAGTCGCCTAACCCGGATTTGACACCCACGCAGGAAACGGCCGTTACCAACCTCGCCCCCCAATTTATCGTCGCCAACGTGTTTCCTAACGTCGAAGCGACCACCCAGAAGCGTGAAGACGCAACTGCCGCCGTTGAGCCGCGCCATCGTATTGTGCTGGAAGGGCAGCAGATTCTCCAGACGGGCGACATCGTGACCGACGAAGACATTGAAATCTTGACCGAGCTGGGTTTGCTGCGCCCCGACCGCGATTGGCGCGATATTGCCAGCCTGTTTATGGCCTCCCTGCTATCTTCCGTTCTCATTACCCTCTATTGGCAGCAGTTCCACCGCGAATTTGCCGTCAAAGCGCGTTATTTGGGCGTTCTGCTCACCATCACCTTTTTCTTCACTATTGCAGCGCGGGTGATGGTCACAACACCTGTCCTGCTTTACTGGTACCCCATTGCCGCCATGTCCATGCTGCTGGCCGTCATTTTTGAAACGCGGTTGGCAATTATGATAACCGTTGTCATCGCTTCCATTGTTGGCTTTATTGCCCCCAATTCGCTGGAACTGGTGGTTTATCTGGCGGCCGGCGGCATCATGTCGGTGCTGACGCTGCGTGATGCACAGCGGGTAACGGCCTTTTTCCGCGCCGGGCTGGCGGGAGCACTAGGGCATGTCTTTGTGCTGCTGGTCTTCCGGCTGCCGCAAAATGTGGATGGGCTGCTTTTGCTACAGCAAATCTTTTTTGCGGTGGGCAATGGCATCCTCTCGGCGGCACTTACCCTGGTTGGTTTCTATATTTTGGGCAGCCTGTTTGGGGTAATTACCATCTTGCAACTGCAAGATTTGTCCCGTTTGGATCATCCTTTACTGCAACAACTGCTGCGCCGGGCACCGGGTACCTATCACCACAGCCTGATTGTGGCGAATTTGGCGGAGCAGGCGGCGGAGCGAACGGGGGCTAACAGTACGCTGGTGCGCGTGGGGGCGTTTTATCATGATGTGGGCAAGATGAACCGCCCACCCTTTTTTACCGAGAACCAGGAGGGGGTAAACCCCCACGATTCGCTAGACCCATATACCAGTGCCCGTATTATTGCCAGCCACGTCACTGATGGTTTGGAACTGGCGCGGCGTTATCGGCTGCCTAACCGAATTCAGCAGTTTATTGCCGAACATCACGGTCAACGGTTGATTAAGGGGTTTTATTTTAAGGCACTTGAACAGGCGGGTGGCGATGAAAGCCAGGTTGACAAGGAGAAGTTCCGCTATGCTGGCCCGCGCCCACGCACGCGGGAGTCGGGGATTGTGATGCTGGCGGATGCGGTGGAGGCCACATCAAGTGCGCTGCGCCCGAACACGGAAAAGGCGATTGAAAAGCTGGTCAATTCGATTGTGGATGATGATTTGATGGAGGGGCAGCTTGATGATTCCGGGTTGACGCTGGGGGATTTGCGGCTGATTCGGGCATCGTTTATTGAGACGCTCAAGGGGCGTTTTCACGTGCGGGTGAAATACCCGGGTAATGAAGCACTGGAAGAAGGGGGAGCCGTGGCGGCTTTACCGGCTGGTAATGTGGTTGAACTTGCTGAAACGGCCGTTTTGCCCGTACCCCCACAACCAGTACCAATGGAAAGATCATGAGCTATAACATTGAAGTGCAGGTATCGTGTGATGTTGGCAAAAGTAAACCAAGCGAAGTTCGTTCGCTGTTGGTGGGCGCAGCCGTGCAGACGTTGCAGCAGCAGGGGATTACACCGCCGGCTGATTTGACCATTTTGCTGACTGATGACGAGCAGATTCAGCAGTTTAACCGGGATTATCGCGGTGTGGACAGCCCAACAGATGTCTTGAGTTTTCCGGCCGGGGAGCCGCTGCTGGAACTGGTTGATCTAGACCCATACCTAGGTGACATTGCGGTGTCGGTTCCGTTTGCCGAACGACAGGCAGCGCAGGCGGGGCATGATCTGCTGGCCGAGCTACAGCTTTTGGTGGTGCATGGGGTGCTGCATTTGCTGGGGCATGATCATGCTGATGCAGAGGAAAAAGCGGCGATGTGGGGGGCACAAACGGCCGTTCTCTCTGCCCTCAGTCTGGGTCACATCATCCCCACCGAAAGCGAACATGATTGAACAAGGCCGCCACGAATTCTACAGCCGCATCCGTAGCTTTGGCTATGCTTTTGAAGGGTGGTGGTATGTGCTGAAAACTCAGCACAACGCCTGGATTCATGCGGTGGTGACGGTGATTATAACGGCCGTTGGGCTATGGCTAAAAATTCCTCGGCGCGATTGGGTCGTATTGGTGCTAACCTTTATGGCCGTCTGGATGGCTGAGTTTATGAACACCGCCATCGAAGCCGTGGTGGACATGAACACACGCGATCACCATCCGCTGGCAAAAGTTGCCAAGGACGTAGCCGCCGCCGCCGTGCTGGTGGGGGCGTGCGGGGCCGTCCTCATCGGTTTGTTGATTCTTGGCCCCCCCCTTTGGGTCAAGCTTTTTCCCGCTGTACGTATGCCGTAATATTTTCCATTTCCTGCTTATAAATACGGCGCATCACTGGCGGCGTTATCCATTTTTCGATTAGCCCGCCCAGCCCCGGCTTTTGCGGCATGTGGGTGGTGAAGGTTAATTCCGTTTGGCTGCCGTTGGCATGGGGCTTAAAGATAAAATCGGTGTAGACCCCAGTTGCCCGATCTTTCTCTCGCAGCAGTTTGCCCGGTTCTGGCTCGGTCACGTCCATGTGGTATTCCACTTTTACCCCCATTACTTCCATGGGAAAGCGAATGACGCTGCCCGCGCCAAAGCCGCCGGCCTCCACGGTGAGGTCGCCAAAATAGGGTTTGGGCAAAATGGCGGGATGCCCCACCTTGTAATCGGCAATGACCCCGTGCACATTAGCGGGTGGCGCGGGAATGATGCTTGAGTAACTAACTTGATAAAAACGCATGATCTTTTCCTTGTCAGGTGACAATCACTTGCCACCTGCTATTGGTTACCTGTTTTCTTAGGATTGAGTGCCAGCAGCGTTAACCCCAGATCGCGGCAGCGGAGGATGAGGCCGTAGAGGGTAGCTTGGTCGCTATTAACGGCCGTTAACACCGTGTTCCCATCTGCCTCGTGTTGCAGCACCACATTGCCAAACCAGGCCGCATAGCTGGGGTCAAGCTGACCCTTGACTGTGAGTTCGTAATCCATCATTGGCTGTAGTGTAGCTGATTTTGGGGTGGGTGTGACCTGCCAGGGGGTGGGAAAAGGGGGTGGGAAATAGGGAGATTGGCGATTAGAGATTGGAGATTGAGGTTTGGGCAATCTCCAATCTCTAATCGCCAATCTTGTTTACCCAAACAGACCGAGTTCCCGTGCGCGGGCGATGGCTTGGGAGCGATTGCGGACGTGGAGCTTGCTGTAGAGGGTGTTGATGTACCATTTGACGGTGCTGGGGGCGAGGGTGAGGGTGGCGGCGATTTCCTGGTTGGATTGCCCGGCGACCAGCAGCCGCAGCACGTCCTGTTCGCGGGGGGTGAGGGGGTCAATGAGGGGTGGGGGCATGGTAGGGGAGGAGGCAGCGGTGGGAAAAACGGCCGTTTTCCCCACCAACTCCCCCATTTCCCGCGCAAACGGCGGCGCGTCTGGCCGCTGGCACCATTGTGCCAACAAAGGCCGCAAACCAGGTGCCAAACTCAAAAAAGGATAGCGGCGGTTTTCTTCGGCAGCCATTTCCACCGCCTGAGCCAGGGCAAGCTGGGTGTGGTGGCTGCTGCCCTGGGCGTGGCGAGCCAGTGCCAGCAGGAG
>JAGQGA010000870.1 GCA_020432595.1 Anaerolineales bacterium
GCGACGGTGTAGGCGTGACGAAAAAAGTGGCGGAAGCTACGGAGTTTGTGAAGATAAACGGCCGTTTCCTCCCGCAACAACGCTGGCCGCACCCCTGCAATCTCCAGCGTCATCCGATCAATTAGCTTACCCGGCCAACCCGCCCCCGGGTTTTCAAAAACTTGGCTTGTGATTTGCATCAAGTGTTCGGCAGTGGTGTAAAAGTTGTGCAGTTGAAAGGCTATGCTTTCGGTACAAACCACATTGCCTGGACTTGCATACTCGACGCGCTGCTGTAGCTTGTGGTAAATGCGGTCTAACCAAAGTAATTGGCGTTCAATTTGAGCATGAAAAAGTGCCTTGTGTATAACATCCACAATTATTTGCCCTTCAATAACATCAATGAGATCAGCACAGCGCGTAAGCATAACATAGTTAAGAAACTGTGTCATCTGGGTGCGGTAGAAACGAGTACATTTCAGTCGGACACCCTGCCAACTTTGGCATAAATTTCAGCAATCGGTTAGCAAAATTGGTGTCATTTCGAGACCCTCCGAGAAGTTCCATTCTTATATCAGCTATTTGAACGGGATTTCCCCTCGCAGACTCGTCGAAATGACAGTTCTTGGCTGAGAAAATGGCTAGCAAAGAGTTAAGTGTAACATTCCCTAGAAACAAAAATAGCATTCTATTTGCAGGAATCGCCACAGCGTACTACCGTCCACCTTATGGTTTCGCCTGGTGCTGCTCTTCTACCTACTTCCTTCCAAAGCTCATCAGCATCTAAATCTGTAAAAGTTATTTCCCGCTGATGATTATAATCGCGCAGTTTTTTATTGTCTTGTGTTCTGTATTCGTAATTACCCACAATACGCACAACACAACAACGATT
>JAGQGA010000871.1 GCA_020432595.1 Anaerolineales bacterium
GCTACCACAATTGTAGGAAGGTAATAGCGCAGTCGTTCAAAAAACTTGGAGTTAGAGGTTGTTACCATATTCTACTCATGTCATTCCGAGCGAAGTCTTCGGAGCGAGGAATCCCATTCACGTTGGCAATCATAGGCGTGAACTGAAGACCTTTCAGTTGGGCAGTGGGCATGGGATTTCTCCTCGCGGACTCGTCGAAATGACAGGGCTTTTTGAGATTCATTTGCTCAAATCTTCCCATTTGGGATTTGCCTCTTCAATAAGCGCAATTTTCTTGCTGCGTCGCCACTTTTTTAGCTCTTTCTCGCGTTGAATTGCGTCACTGACTTTTTCAAAAGTCTCCACATGAACTAGCCTGTTGACATTGTATTGTGCCGTAAAACCCTGAACCAATTTTTGCTTGTGTTCGTAAACCCGCCGTTCAATGTTGTTTGTTAAACCAATATACAGGGTTCCTGAATTACTGCACATAATATAGACGTAATACTGCTTTGCCATATGCTGTTTTTGTCCATGCTATCTTCAATGAGGTTTTGGAACAAAGGTCTTGATAGCTATGGCTTGCTGTGCCAGAAATTCTTTTGTCCACGGCGGTGAATAGGATTTCTCCTCGAAGACTCGTCGAAATGACATGTGCGGTGACCTCTGTCATTCCGAGTGAAGTCTTCGGAGCGAGGAATCCCGCTCACTTTGGCAATCGTAGGTCTGTCTAGCAGGGGGTGGCGTTGGGTGATGGGCATGGGATTTCTTTTCGCGGACTCGTCGAAATGACAGGGTTATTCAATTTCAGCCTGGAAGGCATCGCGGAGGCTTTCACGAACGGCCGTTACATACCCATAATAAGCCTCCGATTCCCGCGTTTCAAACAG
>JAGQGA010000872.1 GCA_020432595.1 Anaerolineales bacterium
GGCTGGGCAGCGTATGGTGCGCCCTACACGGTGCACCACAGCAGCAGCGACCCGTACTTTACGCCACTGCCGGAGACGGTGATGGCAACGCCAACGACCAACAGCTATACGCACGCTGAGGCTTTGGGCAATACGGCCGTTAATCATTTCTATCTCATAGAAGTCAATAACTGCGCTGGCAATGCCCAATCAAGTCGGGTTGGGGCGTTTACCTTTGCCATTGAACCGGGGAATTAGTGTGTGAGAAGTTGAACTTCTCAAAGAAGTTCAACTTCTTTTCTCTCTATTGGCATTTGTCATGCCAAAGCCTATGGTAGGGGCAGGATGACCGGGGTTAAAGCTGGCACTGCGGCCAGCCTTTTCCCCCGGTCGTCTCGCCCTTGTAACGGCCGTTTTGTAAAACACAAGGGCGAGACGGCGCGGAGCCAGCTTTAAGAAACGTACCAAGATTTCTTAAACCCCGGTACGTTTTCGGTACGGCCGTTTGCTACAATGCGTTTCTAAGCACTTTGACAAACGAGAGCGCGGGAGCCGTACCCCCGCCTAGATTGGTTCAATCTCCGAAGATTGAACCAATCTTGCCCAACTCGCGCTTGGGCAAACGCGCAAATTAGTTTTTCGCCATGCTCCTGTGGCAAGAAGTTCAACTTCTTCGAAGAAGTTGAACTTCTCCTTCGACATTGATGAGGAGGTAAATGAGACCAAAAACAACGAACCGAACCTAAATCAACCGTAACGGAACCAACAAAACCTTTAGGTAATCACTAGTGAGGAAAAAACATGAAAACAATCAAAAAACAGATGGGGCAAGCCCTACAGTTAACCGGGCTGCTGCTGCTCTTGCTGCTGGGCAGCGTACAG
>JAGQGA010000873.1 GCA_020432595.1 Anaerolineales bacterium
CTATTGGTACGCAGCGGCGGCGGCACTGCGGGCGGGGTGGGTGCCGCTATGGAACCCCGACATTTTTCTGGGCGCACCCTTTTTAGCCAACAGCCAGGTCGGTTTTTTCTACCCGCTCAACTGGCCGCTGTGGCTGCTGCTGCCTACCCCCTACGCTGTTACCGCCACTATTTTGCTCCATCTCGCCATTGGCGGGCTGGGGGCGTATGCGGCGGGGCGACGGCTGCTGAATTTGGGGCAAACGGGGGCGTTGTTAACGGCCGTTTCCTTCACCCTCGGCGGCTATGTAACGGCACAGGTAGAACACGTTAACCAGCTTCAGGCGATGGCGTGGTTGCCGTGGTTTTTTGTGATGGCCGGGGGATTGGGGATTGGAGATTGGAGATTGGTAGCGCGGCGGGGGTGGTGGTTGGCCGGGCTGTTTGCGCTGCAACTGCTGGCAGGGCATACGCAGACGGTGTTTATTACGGTGGTAGGATTAGGGGTGTGGCTGCTGCCTATCCTGTGGCATAAATTTTACGGATTCGTCCGTGTTCGTCCGCGTTTGTCCGCGTCCTATTTGCTGCTGCCCTTTATGCTGGGTGGGGTGATGGCGTTGGGGTTAACGGCCGTTCAACTCCTCCCCACCCTCGAACTCAGCCAGCTTTCCAGCCGTCAGGGTGGGTTAAGCGTCAATGAGGTGCTGTCGTTCTCCTGGCATCCGCTGCTGGCGGCGCATTCGCTGCTGCCCACTTATGGGCAGTCGCTGTTTAGCGAATATGTCGCTTTCTTGCCGCTGACGGTGCTGTTGCTGGCAGGCGTTGGCGCGTGGCAGTGGCGACATAACAAGCCCGTCTTACCCTTTATCATCCTGGTGT
>JAGQGA010000874.1 GCA_020432595.1 Anaerolineales bacterium
CAGATGACCGTCCCCAAAACCGGGGAAACGATCACCGTCAGCTTCCCTTCTCACGCCTGCTGGATTTTAGAAACGACATCATAACCTATGAACAATCAACCTTTTGGCCTACAAGAAATTGGACAAATCGCCGTTCCCGTGGCTGATTTGGCGCGGGCGGTGGCGTTTTATCGGGATGTGCTGGGGATGCGGTTTTTGTTTCAGGCACCGCCAGGGCTAGCCTTTTTTGACTGCGGCGGCGTGCGGCTGCTGCTGGATGTACCGGCCAAAACCAGCAGCGAAGTCACTGGCTCCATCATCTACTACAAAGTTCCCGACATTCAGGCGGCCTACGCCACGCTGCGGGAACGGGGGGTGGCCTTTGAACAACCGCCCGAACTGGTTGCCAAAATGCCCGGCCATGATTTGTGGATGGCGTTTTTCCGCGACCCGGACGGGAATTTGTTGGCTTTGATGTGTGAGATTCGGGCGTAGTTCTTACTTGTAGCCGAGCTTTCCTAAGCTCGGTCCTGTGCTTAGGCCAAAGAACGAGGATTGGAATCCTCGGCTACGTCATCAGATGGGCAATTCCGCCACTAACTGCTCAATCTCCGTTTCCGTGTTGTAAAAATGGGGCGACACACGAATGCCGCCGTTCCGCAGCGACACCAAAATATTAACGGCCGTTAACCGCTCCAACAGCATCTGACTATCGTGCCGATCACTGCGAAAAATAACAATCCCCGATTTCTCTCCCCCGCTACGCGGTGTTATGACCTCATAACCGCGCCGTTCCACCTCGGCACAGAGCAAATCGGTCAATGCCAAAACCCGCGCCTCAATCCGCGCTGGCCCCGTTG
>JAGQGA010000875.1 GCA_020432595.1 Anaerolineales bacterium
ATGTTTGGTCTATTCAGGAGTTATTGTGCTTCAAATTACCCGACCCTCTTCTACACGATGCTCTCTGAACCTACCCTAGAGTCAAATCGGTAGTTCAAAACCCACCAGTGCCCCACCGGTAGGGATATTTTCGGCCCAAATACGGCCGTTATGTGCCATGATAATCCCCCGCGCAATCGCTAACCCTAGCCCAGCGCCACCTGTCTGACGGCTGCGGGCTTCTTCACCCCGGTAAAATTGCTCAAACAGATGGGGCAAATCTTTTTCACGGAAGCCGGGGCCGTTGTCTTGCACGGTGACTTGAACGGCCGTTTCCGTTCGCACCGCCCGCACAAACACCTGCCCACCGGCCGGCGTATAGCGCAGCGCATTGCCAATCAAGTTGTTCACCACCCGCCCAATCTTCGGCGCACTCATCACCACCGGGTCAATATCTGCCCCCACTTCGCCGCCAAGCTGGATGTGCCGTTGCTCCGCCAATGCGTGAAAACTCTCCAGCGCGTCAGAAATTAGATCGCGCAGCGAATGAGAAGCCGTTTCAATGTGCAGCCCACCCGCATCAAGCTGCGAAAGCTCAAATAGATCGTTGATCAAGTTATTTAGCCCAATCACATCATTCCGCATCGTCGCATAATACCGCCGCACTGTTGCGGGGTCATCTACGACACCATCGTGCAGTGCCTCCACCATGGCTCGGATACTTGTCAGCGGCGTGCGTAAATCGTGCGATGTCCATGCGATGAAGTTACGTCGCATCTGCTCTAGCTCTTCCCGCTTGCGTTCTGTGGCCTGTAGCTGTGCTGCCATCATATT
>JAGQGA010000876.1 GCA_020432595.1 Anaerolineales bacterium
AGACTCCTTCGCCACCGTCATGCTCGCCACCGGCGGCGGCCCCTACTACGCCACCTACACCCTCCCCCTGCTCATCTACGAACAAGGGTTTGACCTGCTGGCCTTTGGCACCGCCAGCGCCGCCCTGTGGGTCATGTATCTGCTCACCAGCCTCATCGTCCTTGCCCTCTACGCCATCGCCCAACAGTGGCAAATTGGCAGTACGGAGGAAAGCTTTGTACTGTAAGAATTGGACGCAGATTTGCCTGATGCACACTGATTTTACTGCTTCTATGATGAAATTTTGGTGCAAAAAACAAGAAATAACACAGAGCTTCACAGAGATAGGCAAGAGTTTCACAGAGAAAACAAGAGAAATCATTTCTCATCTTCTCTGTGCCTCTCTGTATCTTCTCTGTGTGGCTCTGTGTAAATTTTTAGTTCCGACTCTCCAGGCTATGAGGTTGCATGAGTAATCCGCGTTCGTCCGCGTTCGTCCGCGTCCCATCTCTCTTGTTTATTGTAAGGGTGGTAATAACGGCCGTTTTTCTCCTCCCCCTTCTCTGGATGGTCAGTGCCGCCCTGCACCCACCCGGCAACCCACTCCCCCAAACCCTCCGCCTCTGGCCCGACGGACTCACTTTTGACAATTTCCGCCGCATTTGGCAGCTTTTGCCGCTAGGTCGCTTCACCCTCAACTCCCTGCAAACCGTTGGCCTCGCCGTGCCGCTCACCCTGCTCACCAGCTCGTGGGCCGGCTTTGCCATCTCCCAACTGCCCCACCCCAGCCAACGCCGCTGGGTGCTGCTGTCGCTCATCGTCCTCA
>JAGQGA010000877.1 GCA_020432595.1 Anaerolineales bacterium
TGGGCATTGCTCAACATATTGCCCCATGTCGGCGTGGGCGGCTGCACCCCAAACCCCAAAAAGCTCAACCCCGACTCTGAAATAATCGCCCGCGCCATCCCCAGCGTGGCCGCCACGATCACTGGTGTCACCGCATTAGGCAAAATGTGGCGCACAATAATTCGCCGGTTCGACAGCCCCAGCGACCGCGCCGCCTCCACAAACTCCATCTGCCGCAGCGATAAAAACGCCCCCCGCACCAGCCGGGCAATGCTCATCCACGACAGCACCCCCAGCACCAAAATAATCGCTACAATCCCCCCGCTCTCCTGCAAATACGGCCAATTAATCCCCCGCAGCAGCAGCACCATGATGATCAGCAGAAACAGACGCGGCAGCGTCAGCATTATGTCGGTAAAGCGCATCAAAATATTGTCTACCTTGCCGCCATAAAAACCCGCCACCGAACCAACTGTCACCCCAATCGCCAGTGCCACCACCATAGACATAAAGCCAATATTGAGCGAAATACGGCCACCTGCCAAAATCCGGGTCAACATATCGCGCCCCAAATCGTCCGTGCCAAAGGGGTGGACTAATGACGGCGGCTGATACCGTTCACGCAGGCTCGAACGTTCAATGTCGTAGGGCGTAACAATTGGCCCTACCACAACGCCCACAATCAACAACAGCAGCACCGTCATCCCCAAAACAGCCATCTTGTGCTTGCGGAACTGCCGCCAAACAAGCTGCAACATGGTTTCTTCATCGCGCTCAGCCGCTTCCTGATCTGCCAAATACGTTACATTGGTTGTCATCGT
>JAGQGA010000878.1 GCA_020432595.1 Anaerolineales bacterium
CGCGCTGCTGGTGCGGCCATTATGCACTTTTACCGTTCTTCATTTGATGTCCACGACAAAAAGCCGGATAACCCCGTGACTGATGCCGACTTTGCCGCCGACACGCTGCTCAAAGAGCGTCTACTGGCGCTGCTGCCGGAGGCTGGCTGGTTGAGTGAGGAGACGGTGGACGACCGGGTTCGGCTAGAGAAAAAGCTGGCCTGGATTGTAGATCCGCTAGACGGCACAAAGGAGTTTGTGCTGGGCATTCCCGAATTTTCCGTTTCGGTGGCGCTGGTGGAGGATGGGCTGCCGATTTTGGCGGTGATCTTTAACCCGGCAACCGACGAACTGTTTGCGGCGGCAAAGGGGGAGGGGATGACGGTGAATGGGGTAAAAACGGCCGTTTCCCCCCGCACTACCCTGCAAGGAGCCAATATAGATGCTAGCCGTTCCGAGCGCAAACGAGGGGAATTTGCCCCGTTTGAAGCGGAGATGAACATCCGCACGATGGGCAGCATCGCCTATAAGCTGGCGCGAATTGCCGCCGGACAGGCAGATGCAAGCTGGAGCCGTGGTCCCAAGAACGAGTGGGACATTTGCGCCGGGGTGCTGCTGGTGCAGGAAGCGGGTGGTGTGTGCGTGGATCTGGACGACCAGCCGTTTCGGTTTAACCAGCCGAAAACGCTGGTAAATGGGATTATTGCCGATAACGGCCGTTTACACCCCCAAATCCTCGCCGCCCTTGCCCCTCATCGCCATACGGCCAGAACAAATTGAGATTGGGGATTGGAGATTGGAGATTGGTGAACGTGCATAA
>JAGQGA010000879.1 GCA_020432595.1 Anaerolineales bacterium
GGTCGTCTTATCAACCTCATCAACAATTGGCGCAGCAGCGACGTCGCTGGCTATCAACTCATCTTTGTTCTCTCCTTCCTCTTTGGCATGGTCTCCACCATCAGCTTCAGCCGCATCAACGAACCCCCCATCAGTGCGGCGGCCAGCCACGAACACCATCGCGGCGATTTGCGGCGCATCCTGCGTACCTACCCCGGTTTTGCCGGGCTAGTCATTAGTGCCTTTGTTTGGAATGTGGCACTTCAGGTGGCCGCCCCCTTCTTTAGCGTCTACCTGGTAAATGGATTGGGGGCTACAGCGGCAACAGTTGGCATTCTTGCCAGCGTTAGCAGTTTGTCGGCACTGGCCGGGCAGCAAGTGTTTGGGCGACTGCTGGATGAAAAAGGGGCACTGTGGGTGCAGCAAGTGTGTGGTTTTATCATCCCAGTGCTGCCCCTCACCTGGCTCATTGTCACCGCGCCGTGGCAGGTTGGGGTGTTTAACCTGCTGGGCGGTTTTGTTTGGGCTGGCTACAACCTCTCCAACTTCAATTTGCTGCTGCGGCTCACGCCAGATGAACAGCGGCCACGGGCGGTGGCGTTGTACCAAACGGCCGTTTTTGGCGGTGCAGTCCTCGGCCCCCTGCTCGGTGGCTACCTAGCCGATGCCATCAGCTTCAAATTTATCTTCGGCCTCAGCGCCGTTGGTCGGCTTCTGGGCATGGTTCTTTTCACCTGGCTGACCGCTCGCGCCCTGCGTGCTAACAAGTAGAAGAGTAGGACGCAGATTCGCCTGATTTTCCTGATCGGGTCAATGAG